>JAEUQD010000031.1 GCA_016789925.1 Bryobacterales bacterium
AGTTCGGCAACAACGCCGCCCTGCGAATAGGTGTCGATGGCGATATCGCGCTCGGTGGTGAGCTTAACCAGGAGTTGAGCCCGCTCACGGGGTGTAAGCGCTATACCGTCGCCGGAAAGATGTACCGGTTCCCGCACTGCCGCCTTGGCCGGCGCGGCAAAAAGAGCCGCTGCTTGCAAAACACTACGTCGATCGAGCATTGCTGCTCATTCTATCGCTCACGAGCCGCCGAATGTAACTACGACGTTGCGGATTCCGGCCAGCGCCAGCAGCGCTTTGATGGAGCTTTCGGCATTGCGTTCGGCCTGGCCGGCGATTCCCATGTCGGCGGCGGCCTTCTCGATGGCCTCGCGGCCTGCCAGACGCGCCCGCTGCTCCAGGTCCAGACTGTAGGGAATCCACGGCGCCCACCACGTCTTCTGACGGTCCCAGACTTTGGTTTCCTTGTCGTCGACAATCACGTTGAGGATGCGTCCGCGCGGCAGTCGGAGAAACAGAGTGCCGTCGCGGGTCACGATGTCGCGTTCCTGCAAGTTGGTCAAATCGACGCCGGCCTCGACGGCCGCCTGCATGATGAGCAGAATGCTCTCTTCGCCAACGGGCAGCTTGGGTTCCCGGATGCCTACGATCTTCTGCAGCGTGTAGCGTACGGTCGTCAGTTGCTGAAGTTGCCGGACCTGAGTGAGTAGAGCGGGCGGGTCCGCGAAAGGGGTGCGCGGGCGCAGTTCCCGCCACGCTAGCCAGACAAGCGCCGCTACCAAAACGGCCAGAAGAAGGCGAGAACGGATCAAGCCCAACACCGTCCTACTCGTGGTGGCTGAAAGCTGGGGTCGAGTTCCAGGCCGCGATGCGTTGCCAGCACGCGCGCCAGCGGTATTCCGGCCGGCGATGGCTCAGGGCAGAACTCGAGCATGGGCCGCTCTTCGATGGATGAGTATTCCATGGCGCCTGCCACCGGGACCGGATCGGTGGCCACCTCGTTGTAGAGCAGGCAAATCCAACCGGCGGCCGATTCGGCAGGGATGATGGTGATCGGATCAGGCACGGCGATCTCGTTGCCTTCCGGATCGATCGCGAAGCCGGACGAAACGATAATGGAGCCCTGATGTACGGCAACAGTCAGTCCGCTCACGACACCAAAGCCGTGCAACTCCCGGTTGTGGAGACGCCGCTTGGAGCGCTGGTATTCCTGCTCGGCGGAGAGATCTTCGGCGGTCAGCAGCTTGCCTGTGAAATATCGCGGCCTTTTCAGGCTCATGGAACAACTCTACTGCAATAGAGCGTTGATTTCACGGAGCACGGCGGAATCGAACTTCCGTTTGCGGTCGTAGGTGAGCAGACCGTTGACTTCCTGTTCAACGTCGGTGATCTGGGTATAGCAGATTCCGGCGAAGGCGTCGATCTTCGCGATGGCTTCATACAGGCCCCGCAGCCGGGTAAGCGCGCCTTCGGCGGTCTTCTCGACGCCCGCGTAGCCCCAGGCATCGCCGGGCACCTTTGTGCCTTCGGGGATGTAGGCGACTCCGCCGAACTCGGACAGCAGGAACGGCGTGCCGTTATAGCTGTTGCCGGGCGCGAAGATGGCGCGGCCATTGTCGGGGATACGCACGCCGGGCTTGCCGAGATCTTTGTATTTCGCATAAAGCTGGCGGCCGGAACCGGCGTAGTCGTGGATGGTGAACAGATCGAGGGTGTCGACGTGTTCCCAGCCGTCGTTTTCGACCACGGGGCGCGTGCCGTCGAGCGACTTGGTCAGCCAGTAGTTCGCTCGCAGGTGGTTCTGTTGTTGCGGGTCGCGGAGATTGGGCGTGCCCCAGCTTTCGTTGATCGGCACCCACATGATGATGGAGGGATGGTTATAGTCGCGCTCCACGGCTTCCATCCACTCGTGTGTGAACCGCGCGGCATACGCGGCGTCGTATTCGTAAGCGTTGGCGATTTCGCCGGAAACCAGAAAGCCCAGTTTGTCGGCCCAATACAGAAAGCGCGGGTCTTCGATCTTCTGGTGTTTCCGGCAGCCGTTGAAGCCCATCTCTTTCGTCACTTCAATGTCGAACTTGATGGACTCGTCGGAAGGCGGCGTCAGCGTGGACTCAGGCCAGTAGCCCTGATCGAGCACCCATTTCAGATACACTGAGCGGCCGTTGATCCAGACACGCCCATTACTCACAGCCACCTCCCGCAAGCCGAAATAGGACTGGACGCGATCGAGGACCGTACCTGCACGGCGCACTTCGAACGTCACATCGTACAGGTTGGGAGAGTTGACCATCCACAACTG
>JAEUQD010000093.1 GCA_016789925.1 Bryobacterales bacterium
GCCATGGGCTTCAATCACCTCCGTTCTCAGGAAGCGCCCAGGATGGACAGGGTTTAGCATCCGCATGACTTTCTCCTCAGTGATAGTCTTCATAGTCCACATCCGTAATCTCACCATCCTCGATCCGGAACGTCAGCCGCCAGTTCCGTGTGACGTGCAGACTCCAGACCCCTTTGCGGCCTCCGGTGAGTTGGTGAGCTTTCCACAACGGGAAGGCCCGTAGGGTCTCCGGGTCCTGCATGTCCTGCAGAAACGTCAGCATGGCTCGGAGCTTTGTCCCCAACCTCCGGAGCCAGCCCCCTCGCGCTGTCCTCCAGATAGAGCCGCTTGAGGCCCTTGTGGACAAAGCTCCGTATTTTCACTCCCCTTACTGTAGCCTGTAGCCTTACACCTGTCAATCGTTCGCGCTTCCGGCCTTTCTGTATCCGCCTCCTGACTCCTGTCTCCTTACTCTTACTCCTGTTCTGGACCGCGAGAGTTTCGGACAGCAGAAGACCGTTCGGTAGGCAGCCCTGCACTCGCTGTAGAAGGTCTCGGTCCCGATTCAATTCGATTCAATTCAATCCCACCGAAGCTCTGCATCCAAATAGCTGACCGCTGAGTAATGATTGCTGACCGCTTTCCTTCCCCTTATTTTCGCCTTGGCGGAAATTTGCAATTCACAATGAATTGAAATTTATTTTTCCTTTATTTTGTTTAATTTATAAAAACGGGTCGACAACTCTTTTTGTCTCGCCTGCAAAAATCGCTGGCGAGAGGGGGAAGTTTTGCCCCTCTTCATTCCACGCCCCGTCCCGGCGTCACCTTGTGAGGTCTATCATCATGCGTTCTGATAAACAGATCGAAGCTTCCCGCCGCAATGGCGCACTCTCCCGCGGTCCTCTCACTCCCGAAGGGAAGTCCGTAACTTCCCGCAACGCCATCACCCACGGGCTCCAGGCCCGCGATATCCTCCTCCGCCACGAGTCCCCTCAACAGTTCGAACAATTGCTGAACTCCAACATTGCTCGCTTCGCTCCTCAGGACGACACCGAAATGCGTATCGTCGAGGAATATTCGGTTGCCGAATGGCGTCTCCGCCGCGCTTGGACCCTCATTGCCGCCCTCATCGATAACCGCATGGACTCCATGGCTGCCGATGTCGACCAGGCCTACGAGCAACTCGACCACGCCACCCGCGCCGCCCTCGCACACGACCATTCCACCAAAACCACCATGTCCCTCCGTGAACTCGAAAACCACGTCTCCCGCTATTCCCGCGCCACCGACCGCGCCATCCGCCGCCTCCAACACCTCCGCAAGCTTGCCCCACCATCGGCCGCACTGCAATTTCCGGCAAACGAACCCAAGGACCTGTAGATAAATTCAGCATATTGGAGGCCTTTATGTGGCTTTACGACGATCCCTATGAACCGTATGTTCCGCGTTCCATCTTCCGCAAGAAGGCGCCGGAACCGGCACCAGCGCCGACACCACCACCAGCACCCGCGTCGAAGTCGGCTGAACCACAGGCCGTGTCCGAAGTGTCCTCCGGCGTCGAGATGGTCACGGTGGCCGAGGTGAACGCGGTTCTCGACAAGTGGGCGAACGCCATTCTCGGCGCTTTACGGGACTTCCCCGACGCCCTCCGTGCTGTCCAGGATGCTCTCCGCGCATTCCAAAAGCCTCTTCTCGCAACGTGACGCCATGCCACTCGACCTTGAAGTCTCGCTATTCGATAAGTTCTTGCCGTCGTCGTCGAACGCGCAACCAATAGAGAGCGATACAGTCACCTTCGCGCGCACCATGCTCGGCTTCCACCCGGACCCGATCCAGGCCCAGGTTCTCGACCCCACTATCCGGCGCGGCATCCTCAATTGTTGCCGTCAGTGGGGCAAGTCCACCACCCTTGCCGTCAAGGCCGTGCACCACGCGTTCACGCATCCGAAGTCGCTGACCATCTGTATCTCCCCTTGTGGACGCCAGTCCACCGCCTTCATCGATAAGTGCCGCGACTTCTGCCGCACCCTCCAGTTACCCATCCGCGCCGCGTCCGAACACCGGATGTCCATCTCGCTGCCCAACGGCGCGCGCATTATCGGACTGCCCGGCCGCGACGACACCACCCGCGGATTCTCCGCCGTCTCTCTCCTGTTAGTCGACGAGGCGTCGCGCGTGAGCGAAGATATTATCTCGGCCGTCATCCCGATGCTGGCGGCCGCCCCCAACGCCTCCTTCTGGCTGCTGTCCACCCCCAACGGCTGCGATAACTACTTCTATCGCGTCTGGTCCGATCACGACACGCACCAGAACTGGACCCGCATTCAGGTCACTGCTCCGGAATGCCCGCGCATCTCCGCGAAGATTCTCGA
>JAEUQD010000123.1 GCA_016789925.1 Bryobacterales bacterium
TAGGCCGCTTGCCCGAAGCTCTGGTTACTCATCATTCCCGCTTCTCCAATACCTACCAGCAGTCCAAGTACGAGGCTGAACACCTCATCTCCTCCCACGCATGGCGCGTCCCTGTCGCCATCGCCAGGCTCAGTTCCGTCATCGGCGACGCCGCCGACGGCCGCGTCCGCCAGTATAATTATGTCCACCAGTCCCTTAAGCTCTTCCCCCGCACCTTTGTTCCGGTCATCCCCAGCGACCCCAATGCGTGGGTCGACCTGATCGCCACAGACTGGATGGCCGACGCCCTCACCTGGCTCTTTCACTACCAGTTCCAGCCTGGCGTCGTCTGGCATCTCTGCGGCTCGGAAACCAACAGCTTCCGCGTCGATGAACTGCTGGCCGATACCCACCGCCTCTTCGCCCTCCACCCGCGCGGCCAGCAATTCCTCCCCATCCAGGCTCCTAAACTGGGCTCGCTGTCTGAATATGAAGACTACATGGAGCGCATGCGCCTTCAGGGTACGGTGCTCGAAAACGAACTCCTCCGCGTCCTCAACTACTTCCTGCCTCACCTCGGTTTACCCCAGGTTTTCGAAAACCAGGCCACCATGGACGTGCTCCACCCCAGCGGCATTGTCCAGCCCCCCGTTCAGCAAGTCTACGCCGGCGTTGTCCGCTGGTGCCTCGACACGAACTGGGGCCAGTCATGATTCTGATTCGCCTCGCCCTGCACGCCTTCGCCTACCTCTGGGCCCTGGCAACGGCGGCCTACCTGGCCGGATTCGTCACCAACCGCTATACGTTCAACTCCATCGACTCAGGTCTCCAGATTCCACCCCGCGAAGCACTTGTCGTCGACGTGGTCTTACTCGCGCTCTTCGCACTACCCCATTCCCTCCTGGCCCGCCAATGGTTCAAGCGGCTCCCCTCGCACAAGACCATCTACCTGATCCTCACGGCCCTCACCCTCACCGTGCTCTTCTTCAAGTGGGAACCCATCCCGCAGTCCGTCTGGTTCCTGCCCAACGCCTGGTATCTCAACGCCCTCGGCTACGCCGGATGGCTCCTCGCTCTGCTCTCCGCCGCAATCATGAATCACGCCTACACGTTCGGCTGGACCCGCACGCCGCCACCCTTCCACACGCCCGGACCCTATGCGCGCATCCGGCATCCGCAGATGCTGGGTATCCTGATCGCGTTTTGGTGCACTGCCGATATGACGCAGGGCCGGCTCCTGTTTGCCGCCGTGATGACCGTGTATATCCTGGTCGCCTTACGCTGGGAAGAGCGCGACCTCATTCGTCATCATGGCGAAGCCTACCTGCAATACCGTCGCCGCGCCGGGTTACTATTTCCGCGCTGATTTCCGCTCACCGATGCACCACAGGTGCGTCTTCGTGCGGATGAAGATCTGGCCGTCGGAAATCGCCGGCGAACTGAGCGTATAGTCGTCCAGGCTGTTTTCCGCCAGCACCTCAAACGTCGAACCCGCCTTGATCACCGTCGTCAGCCCATCCTCGTTCGTCATGTAGATCTTGCCGTCCGCCAGGACCGGCGACGAACTGTAGATGGCCGGCTTGATCCGCTGTCCCGAATACACTTCCTTGCCGCTCTGCAAATCGAAGCACCAGGCGATGCCACGGTCGTTGATCATGTAGAGCAACTTTCCATCGGTCACCGGTGTCGGTACATCCGGACCATTCGGCGTCGCCCACGCCAGTTCCGGCTTGCCCGAAGCCACCGGCCGGAACGCCTGCATCGGATTCACCCGAGTCGGCACAAATACGAGGTTCTGATACACCACCGGTGACGCGACAATGCGGTTCATCGGATTGTTGCGCGGATTCAGCCCGCCGCCCCGCCACAGCTCCTTGCCCGTCGCCGGATCGTGCGCCGTCACATAATCTCCACCGGTCACGATCACCTGTTTCTTGCCGTTATGCGTGATCGCCACGGGCGTGGTATACGAATCAGGCGACTCCACAACCGCATCCGTGGGCCGCTCCACCTTCCACAGAGTCTTCCCCGTCTTCGCATCCAATTTCACGACATACGACGGATCGTCGGTCTTGTATCCATGCAGCACCTGCACGATCAGCCCGCCGTCCAGCAGCAGCGGCGACGAGCCATATCCGTGGTTCAGTCCGAACTTCCCATAGTCTTTCCAGAAATCCCGCGCCCAAAGCTCCCTGCCCCCGAAGTCGAACGCCTTTACATGCCCGTTGCCCGACATCACCCATACGGTCTTGCCATCGGTCACCGGCGACGGCGACGACATGTTCCCTTTGCGCACCTTTTCGTCGCTCGGCGCAACCTGCTTCTTCCAGGTCACCGTGCCCTTGTTCCGGTCTACGCACCAGAGCCACACGCCGTTGCTCTCCGACGTGCTCATGAACAACTGGTCGCCCCAAAGGATAGGCGTGGAGCCAGTCACATCCGGCGTCGCCAGCTTCCATGTGATGTTCTCAGTTGGACTCCAGCGGGTGGGCAATCCCTTCTCCGCCGAAACTCCGTCGCCATTCACTCCACGCCATGTTGGCCAGTTGTCGCCCCAGGCGAGCGTCGCCGACGCCACCAAACCGGTGAGTACCCAGATTGAACGCTTCATAGCCGTCAGGATATCGCGCCGCGCATCATCTTGCGCGCCATCAACAATGCCAGTTCCAGCGCCTGCTCATAATTCAGCCGCGGATCCACTTCTGTTTCGTAGCGCGCACCGAGGCCGTCTTCGGTCAATCCACGTGCCCCACCTACGCATTCGGTCACATCCTCGCCCGTCAATTCGAAGTGCACGCCCCCCAACACCGAACCCGCCGCTGCGTGGATCTCAAACGCCTGCTCCAACTCGCCGACGATATCCTCGAAATGTCGCGTCTTCCGTCCCGCTGCCGTCGTTCGCGTATTCCCGTGCATCGGGTCGCACATCCACACCACCTGCTTGCCCGACTCCCCCACCCACTCGATCAAGTCCGGCAGCTTCTCCCCAATCTGCAGCCTCCCCAACCGGTGGATCAGAATCAGCCGTCCCGCCTCGTTGTCTGGATGCAACGTGTCCAGCAAGCCCAGCAGCCAGTCTCGCGTCATCGCCCCACCCACTTTCACACCAACCGGATTCCGGATGCCTCGCAGGTATTCCACGTGCGCGCCATCCAGTTGCGCGGTCCGCATCCCGGCCCACGGAAGATGAGTCGACAGGTTATACCAGCCCTCCCGGTGCGGAGCCTTCCGCGTCTGCGACCCCTCGTAGGTCAGGTGCAGCGCTTCGTGCGACGTGAAAAAATCCACCCACTCAATCTCGCCCGGATGCACGCCCAGCACATTCTCCATGAATTGGAGCGCTTCGGTAACCGACCCAACGATCCGCTCATACTCAGCCGCCAGCGGCGAATGTTTCACAAACTCCAGTTGCCAGTACTCCGGATGATGCAGATCCGCGAACCCGCCGCGCACGAGCGACCGCACATAATTCAGCGTCAGCGCCGCGCGTTCGTATCCGCGTAGCAACAACTGCGGATCGCACCGCCGCGCCGCTGCCGTGAACTCTGGCCGGTTGATGTTGTCGCCCCGGTACGACGGCAGTTCCACTCCTTCGCGCCGCTCCATGTCTTCCGAGCGCGGCTTCGCATACTGTCCGGCAAAGCGCCCCACGCGCACCACCGGCTTCTTGGACCCGTGGATCAGCACCAGGCTCATCTGAAGCAGGATCTTCAGCTTGTTCGTGATGTTGGCCGCGTTGCAGTCGGCGAAGCGCTCCGCGCAATCGCCTCCCTGTAAGACGAAGCGCCGCCCCGCTCCCGCTTCCCCCAACTGAGTGCGCAACTGCTCCACCTCCCACGCCGTCACCAGCGGAGGCAAAGCGGCCAGCTCAGCCGCAACTCGATCAAGCTCTTCTACTGGTTCGTACTTGGGTTGTTGGAGGGCCGGCTTATTTCGCCAGGAATCAGGACACCAGGACAGCAAATTTTGAGCCTAACACAGTATTGCTGAATCTCTTTTCATGTAACGCCGCTCCATCCTACCCGCGGCGCTTTGCTGCTCATTACAAGGAGATTCCCCATGAAACGACGAATTGTTCTTGCACTCGGAGTGTGTCTGCTCTCGGCCACCGCTGCCATGGCCCAAACCGGGCGTGTACGCGTGGTCCACGCTTCGCCCAACGCCCCGGCGGTCGACGTCTATGTTGACGGCGCCAAGGTCCTCGAGGCGCTGCCTTTCCGCGAATACTCGGAGTACCTCCCCCTGCCGGCGGGCGCTCATGAAATCCGCGTGAACGTTACCGGCACCAACACCACCGTTCTTCAAGCTGCTCCCAATGTGATGTCGGGCCGGGACTACACCGCCATCGCCACCGGCTTCGCGGGTCGCACTCCGGCACTCGACCTACTCTTGCTCGAAGACAACAACACCGCCCCCGCCCAGGGCCAGATCAAAGTTCGCGTCGTCCACGGCGCACCCAGCGCTCCCGCGGTCGACGTCTATGTCACGACACCGTTTGAATCCCTCGACAACAAAACGCCAGTCCTCACCAACGTACCCTTCAAGGCCGCGTCGGGCTACCTCCAGGTTCCTCCGCAGCTTTACCAGGCTCGCGTCGCGGTGGCAGGAACCAAGACGATCGCCATCGACTCCCATCGCCTCGCCACCTGGGCCGGCATCATCCGCACCATCATCGCCGTCGATGCCCGCGACGGTGGAGCCCCCTTCGACTTCATCATCCTGCCTGACCTCAACTAGCTCCCACCGACAAGAACCGGCTCTGTCATCGGAGCCGGTTCTTGGTTCCAGTACGTCCAGTTCTTGCCAATTCCGGGCCCCTGCCCTATTCTGTGTTCCGATTGGCCGCCGCGAGCGAAACACCCCTGCTAAGCGTCGTCATGCCTTTCCTCAACGAGGAGCGGTGGTTGCCCCTCTCACTCAGCGCACTCTTCACTCAAACTCTTCCCCGTCATCTCTTCGAAGTTATCCTCGTCGACAATGGCTCCACCGACCGTTCCGTGGAAATTGTTCGCGCCTTTCCCCAAGTGACTCTCCTCCACGAACCCCGCCGTGATCCTTACCTCGCCCGCAATTGTGGCATTGAAGCGGCCAAAGCTCCTTATGTTGTCTTCATCGACGCTGACTGTATTCCTGCCGCCGGCTGGCTGGAAGAAATCAACGCGGCAATCGCCCGGTCCCATGCCCCCATCCTCCTCGGCTACCTAGCCTTCCCTGAGAGGCGCTGGCCCTTCCTGCGCCGCCACGAAGAGTACTACCACGCAAAACTCGAGCATCTGCTCCAACACCGTCTGCACGGCCACTACTTCGGTCACGCCGGCAACATGGCGGTCCTCCGCGATTTGTTCGACTCGATAGGGTTGTTTCCGCCCATGCCCGTGGTGGGCGACACCGAGATCATCCATCGCATGCTGGACAGGTGGCCCGGTGCTAGCGTCGCTTACGCACCCGCCGCCCGCGTCATCCATGCCGAAGTGACCAGTTTCCGCGTCTGCCTGCAAAAATTCCACGAATGCGGCCTCCACTCCGCGACCCTCAGCCGCATCAGCAACTACCGCCCTCTTCCGCTCACCGAGAAACTACGCATCTTGCGCCGCTGCGTCTCCGCCAATCGCTACTCCTTCGCCGCCCTGCTCGAATCGGTGTTCGCACTCCTGACTGGATGGGTCGCTTTCGAATCAGGCCGCCTGCGCGTCCGCGCCCATCCCGCCCCCGGCGCGCGGTAGCCGTTTACACGACCCTCGGCGAACCGTTCATCTCCAACACGACGACCGACGCGATCTTATCCGGCGCGTCGTTCGCAACCGCGATCGCCGTCCCCCGCTCACCCGCGGTAACCGCTAGTTTCTTGCGCCCCGCCAGCAGAAACGCACTCGCGGATTGGTCCACGGCGACTGGTACTGTCAGCTTCCCGTCTCCCGGCCAATCGAACACGTGGAGATACAGCCGTGTCCTGCCGTTCCGCCCCCGCTTCTGCGTGCACCGGCCCCACGCCAGCTTCTCAAAGGGACCCGCCGTCGTCCCATAAACCGACTCGCCGTTCCCCTTCATCCAAGCCCCAATCGCCTCCATCGCTTGGACGCTTTCCGCCGGCACGCTGCCGTCCGCTTTCGGGCCGATATTCAGCAAATAGTTGCCGCCCTTGCTCGCGATGTCGATCAGATTGCGGATCAGCGTCTCGTTCGACTTCCAGGCACGGTCGTGTTCGCTATAACCCCAAGTCGTGTTCATCGTCATGCACGTTTCCCAGTCCACGCCCGGCATGCCGGTGGTGGGGATATGTTGCTCAGGCGTGATGAAATCGCCGTACTTCGGGTCCAGCCGCGGCGCGATCGCCGCCGTGCCCATACCGCTGAAACCAGCCTGGGGAATTCGGAACAGCCGGTTGTTCATGATGATCTTCGGCTGTTTCGCACGCACCTTGTCCATCAACTCAAACGCTCGCCATGCTTCCTCACCCTGAAAGTCCTGCGAACTGTAGTCCCACCACAGAATGTCCACCGGACCGTAGTCAGACACTAACTCGTCCACTTGTGCATGCAGATAGGCGACATACTTGCTGTGATCGCGCTGCCCGTTGGGATATGGTTTTCCCTTCAGCGGATGCGGAAGTTGCTTCGACCGTCCATATTCGTACTGATCGTGATGCCAGTCGATCACCGAGTGGTAGTAGCCGACCCTCAGGCCCTCGGCTCGCACGGCATTCACAATCTCCTTCACCAGGTCGCGCTTCAGCACTGAGCCGGCATCGTAGTCGCCCACTTTCGAATCGTGGAGCGCAAACCCCTCATGATGCTTGCTCGTGAACACCACATACCGGCAGCCCGCCTGCTTCGCCACGCGCGCCCACTCCCGCGCGAAGCCCTTTTTGGGTTGGAACAGCGGAATGGCCCGCTTCGCATACATCCCCGTATCCGCTTTCACGCGCTCCTGAATCCACTCCATGCCTCCGCGCGTCCCCACCGGCTTGCCTTCCCAAGTCCCCGAGAGACCCGAATACAGCCCCCAGTGCACGAACATCCCGAAGCGCGCCTCCCGCCACCAGCGCATCCGCTCATCCCGCTGCTCGCGAGTCTCGCCCGGCATCGCCCACAACGCGATCGGAGCCATCGAAACGGCCCCAACAGCAGTTCTTCTAGTCATACTTT
>JAEUQD010000128.1 GCA_016789925.1 Bryobacterales bacterium
AAGGGCGAGGATGACCGATTCCGGCGCCGAGGAGTCCACCTGCTTGCGCATGAGGTCGTAGTTACCGCCGCTTCGGCTACTGGTAAAGACGATCTCTTTGCCATCAGGGGACCAGAGCGGGAAGTTATCGTTGCCCTTGGCTGGTGCAATAACACGCTTGGTTCCCATGGCCAAGTCGTGAATCCAGACATCGCGGTCGTTCACCGCGCCATCGCGGGCGGACACGGCGGCGAACTTGCCGTCGGGCGAGATTTCCGGGAAAAACATCGACATCTGGCGCGCGCCGGCGGTGGAGAGGATCTGGCCGGTTCGGTCAACCCAGATCATTTCCTGAGGCATGTCGGCGGGTCCCGGCTGCTGCGCCAGTGCGGCTACGGCGATGGTTAGTGAGAGAAATAGTTTCATTACTTGTCCTCGTCGGCCCGGGCTTGCATCTTCTCGCGGGCCTGTTTGTATAACTCACGGGTTTGTTGTTTTTCAGCCTCGTTGTTCCAGGCATCTTGTTGGAAGGCGCGGGCGAGGGTGCGGTCCATCCAGTCGATGAAATGCTGAGCATCCTTCCGGGAGCGGACAGGCTTGTCATCGACCGTGATCCAGACGGGCATCGTAGCGGCGAAGGGGAAGGGGCGGCGAATAGGATCGCGGGTGTATTGGGCTCGGACCTGGAGCGAGACCCATCCGCTACGCTCGATTTCGATGGTCTTGCTGACGCGAGTGCGGTTCTCCGGCTTCTCCGGCTTGATCGTATGGGCGATCTGGCCATTGTGCATCACATTGATCTCCGTGATGGGCGTGATCGAAGCGACTTCGGCGTTGACCGTGATCGTGTGCTTGCCGGCGGGCAGTTTGATGTCGTCACCCGGTTCGCGATTGTTGACGCGAAGCTGAATCAAGGGGCCGGAGGTGACAAACGAACGACCGGCGCGGAAGGCCTTGGTCCACTGGTCGTAGTTGAGCTGCGGACCTGAGTGAACATAGACGCGATTGGAAGCAAGGATGTAGGAGCGGTAGAAGTTAGGGAAAGCATCCTCGCCGGCCGAGGCGACTACGCGGTAGCCGCAATTCCAAGCCTTGTAGAGCGGCTCCATGCCGGCCAGTGCGTTGGCTTCGACGAAGTCGACGTTTTCAAGAGCAAGGTCGACGGCGAAGTGCGGTCCCGCACCGTGGGCATAGCCGGCCAAACCGCCCTGGTCGCGGGTGACCTTGAACGGGACGGTATTGGATGGAGCCAGGCTCGCGACGATGGTGTTCTGGTAACCGACATAGTCGGGCATCACCAGGTGCTTGGTGAGATTGAGGAAGGCGGCGTGTCCCCAGAACGGCGGATGGTATTCCTGGGCGTGGAAGAGAATGCGGCGCGAGTCGGAAACAGGATCGGGCTTTCCGGTGAAGTGGCCGACGTCGGGAATGCGCTGTTCCTTGTTACAGATCAGGTTGTTCAAAACGTGAACGTCTTCCGCCTCGGCCTGTTCCATTAACTTACGCGGCGTGTTGAAGTAGACACCGGCGTAATTCATATGGAAGTGGTTATCGCCATCCCACCAACCCTTGGCGGCCATATTGTCAAGGCGCTTCAAGGCGACCGTGAGTTGCGCCGTCGAGTTGGCGGTGACAGTCACTTCCTTTGAATCCGGCATGTACTCGAAGCCACGGGAGAAGGCCAGGCGGGTTGGGCCGGCGGGGAGTTCCACTTCAAAGTCGCCGTCGGTGTGGAAGTAATGGTATTCCGACTTATCCATGTGATCGAACATCAGCCAGTCGGCGCGGAACCAGCTTTCCGACGGGGCGTAAGCGCGGCCATCGGCGGCGTTGAGGTGGACCCGGGCGCGCATGGTCTGTTTGGTGAGCGCGTCGAGTACACGAACGCGCAAGCGGCCCATCGGCTGGCGGTAGTTCAAGTTGTCAATCTTGATCTGTTCCATGCGGCCGCCGAACCAGTGCCAGAGCCAGAGGGCGGTGTCGCCGGTCTCGTTCGATATGAAGGCGATGCGGTTGCCATCGGGAGACCAGCGGGGCGTGGTTCGGTCAAACTCGCCGTAGGTTAAGGGGAACGCGTCGCCGCCGTTGGGAGGCATGGCCCAGAGCTGTTGCCATTGGCGGCCCAGGTAGGATGAGTAGACGAGTTTGGCGCCGTCGGGCGACAGGGAGGGACGCGCCTTCCAGGTGGTTTCTTCGTAGTGGAAGCGGCGAAGCGGGGCGCGAGGTTCGGCCTTCATCCGGTAGAAGCCGCCAGAGCCGTGCTTGTTGTCGCGGTTGGAAATCAGGATGAGTTCGCTGCCATCGCGGGTCCAGGTGGGGTGGATGTGGAGGGCCCACTTACCGTAGTAGACGGTGGGCGGGACGAGTTCGTAGTCGAACGTGAGCTGGCGCGCGTCGCCGGGGACGCCGGCCGCCAACGGCATCACCCAAATGTTGTAGTTCCCGTTGGGCTGTGTGGAGACATAAGCAATCCTGGAGCCGTCGGGCGACCATTCGGGCTCGACATTGATGGAATTGCCCGAGGTGAGCGCGCGGGTTTCGCCGGAGCGGAGGTCGAGGATGCGGAGGTGAATCGTCTCGTTGAGATCGTTCGTATAAACGATGAAGTTGCCATCGGGCGACCAGGCGGGCATCGAGTCGTAGCCCGTGCCCGAGGTCAACTGATGTGCGGTGTGTTCGCCCAGCGTCATGCGCCAGATGGAGCCCTTCATGGCGAAGGCAATCTGCTTGCCGTCGGGCGACCAGGTGGGGAAGTTGGGCCCATTCGTGATCTGTGGCAGGTAGCACTCGATGGTGTAGGGCTCGCCGGTGAAGATGCGCGAGAACACGCGGCGCTGGGTTTGCGCGGGAGCCAGGTGGGCCAGTAGGAGGACGAATAGAAATATACGCACGACAGGAAGGTATTGTACATTGAACGCATGCAGCCCGACCGCCGTCAGTTTTTGGCTTCCGCCGCTTTGCTTGCGGGGCCGCGTCCCCCCGCCGATTTTGCCAGCATCCGGGCGCAGTTTCCGTGGGCCGAAAAGCAGTTGTTCATGAACCCGTCGGGGTGGCATCCGATGCGTCCTCAAACAGCCGAGGCGATGCGGCGGTACCTCGAGTTCAAGGTGAACGGTCCAGGGGAGGGAAGGGGAGCGCTGGCCACGGGGAATCAGGACAAGGCGAAGGCGGCGTTCGCGGAACTGATCGGCGCGGGCGTGGACGAGATCTCGTTCGTGCAGAGCACGCTGATGGGCGAGAACATCGTCAGGCAGGGGCTGGGGATTCCGGGCAACGACTGGAACGTGGTGACCGACGAGCTTCACTACGAAGGCTCGATCTACATGTACCGAAGCCTTGAGCAGCAGGGTCTGGATCTGCGGATCGTGAAGGGGAAGAACGGCCGGGTAGATATGAACGATGTGGCCGCGGCCGTGAATAGGAAGACGCGGCTGGTGGCTTGCTCGCTGATCTCGTACTTGAACGGTGTGCGGGCAGACATCAAGTCCCTGGCTCAGATTGCGCATGGAGCGGGTGCTTACCTCTACGCGGACGTGATTCAGGCGGCGGGCGCGGTGCCGATTGACGTGAAGGCACTGGACCTCGACTTTTGCGCGTGCTCCGGATATAAGTGGCTGATGGGTGACCGTGGTCTTGGTTATCTTTACGTGAGGCGCGAGTTACAGGGGAAGATACTGAAGCGGTTGCAATACGGCGACCGGCAGTTCTCCGAATTTCAGTACCATATGTATCCCTACGACCCGCCGGGAACGCGCCCGGCGTCGTGGAAGCATCGCAGTGGAGCGGGGTCGCTGTATGAAGTAGGGAACGTAGCCAACATCGTCGCGGCGGGCCACGCGGATAGCATCCGCTTCATCCTGGACTTGGGAGTCGACCGGATTCAGGAGCATGTCAAGCCCATGGTGGACCGGCTCAGAAAGGAGATGCCGCGGCTAGGGTATCCTTGCCTGACGCCGGAAGACACCCCGTCTCCGATCTCGGCGTTTGTCGTCGAAAAGCCCGAGAAACTGCGGGCGAAACTGGCGAAGCGGAACATCGACGCGAAAATCGAGTGGAACCAGACGCGCGTGTCGTGTTCGGTGTATCACAACATGGCCGATATCGACCGCTTCCTGAACGCGGTGAGTTAGTTCTCAGTCTGCAATCGCGCGCAGGTACCTGTCGACGGACCGGGCGATTACCAGCTTCGCATCGCTCACCAGGTGGCGCCCGAACGCGCCGTACAGACGGTCGAATTCCACGCCGTCCAGGCTCTTCACGATGCGTTTCACCGTGCTGGGTCCAAACGGAATCCAGTTCGGATAACTGTACATGAACGTGACCCACTTTCCATCCAGGCAGACCTGCGGCTGATCTCCCGCAAACAAAACCCCTTTGCCACCCGCGCCGGATGGCCAGACGGTTACCTGGTAGCCCGCGAAGTGACCTCCGGAGCGAATCAGCGAGATACCGCCAAACAAGTCTGCCCGCTCGCCGGTCCAGAAGTGGATATTGCGCGAGGGCTCCATAACCCACTCGCGGTCGCCGGCGTGGATCCAAATGGGCGCATCGCCGAAGGCTGCGCTCCACGCCGCCATGCTCGAATAGTAGTGCGGATGGGATACCGCGATGGCGCGGATTCCTCCCAGTTCCCGAATCCGCTCCATAGTTTCCGGATCGACCAGGCTGACTGAGTCACAGAGAAGATTGCCCTCCGGCGTTTGCACGAGGAAGGCTCGCTGACCGATTGCAAAGGTGGGCTCAGTGCGGATCGACCACACGCCTGGTTCTTCCTCCTGCAGCACGTTCCGGTGCGTCGCCGCGAGCTCGGCAGTGGTGGTCCACGCTTGTCCGCCGGGACGCACGTATTGGCGTTCGTCTTCGCAGATGGGGCAGTGCGGCGGCGGGTGAACCGCCTGGGGGTATCGGACTCCACAGGTGAGACAGATCCAGTATTGAGAAGTCATTTTCCGAACCTCTGAATGGTATCGGCCATTGCGCGAATGTTTTCAATCCGGCAGTAGGCCGCGAGACTGTTGCCGCTGCTCAGGATGTATGCGCCGCCTGGACCAAGGTCGCGCAGCAGACCCTCGGCCTCCGCTTCCACTTCCCGCGGTGTCCCCGAACTGAGAGTATTTACGTCCACGTTCCCAATCAGGCAGAGACGATTTCCGTAGCGGCGTTTGAGCGCGCGAATGTCCATCGCGCCCGGCTCGATGGGGTGGAGCCCGGCGATGCCCAGGTCCACCAGATCGTCGAGCACCGCGGTCAGATTGCCGTCGCTATGGAAGATCCAGGGAATGGTGATGCTCTCGGCGACCTTCCTCACATGGGGGAGGATGCGTTCGCGAAACATCTTCGGCGAAAGCAGCAGACCATTCTTGAAGGCGATGTCGTCGGCCGTCCAAACAACGTCGAAGCCCATCGAACAGACCTGTTTCATTACCGCCGCGCTCCAGGTCGCATACCGGTGCAGAAGCTCGTCCACCAGATCGGGATCGTCGTAAAGGGCTAAGGAGAAGAACTCCTGGCCCATCGACAGATAGGTGGGCGAGATGCCCAAACGGCAACTCGCACAGCGGGCGAAGTCTTCCGACTGGTCTAAGAAGTGGCGGGCCGGCGCGAGGAACTCGACGCGGTTGGGCTCCGGCAATTGGAGACGGCCGAGGTCCGCGAGGCTATTGATTCTGACATCCCCGTAGAAGGAAAGGTTGCCCTCGCCGACGAGGCGGCCGGCGGCGA
>JAEUQD010000269.1 GCA_016789925.1 Bryobacterales bacterium
AGGGTCCCAATATGGGCGCCGGCAAGAGCGGCCTGGGAGACGTGGAGGGGGGAGCGGAGGGAAGCGGCCAGGATCTGCGTTTGGAAGCCGTAGTTATCGTAGATGGCGACAATCTGGTGAATGAGGTCCATGCCTTCCTGGCCGATGTCGTCGAGGCGGCCGACGAAGGGGCTGACAATATAGGCCCCCGCCTTGGCGGCGAGAAGGGCCTGCACGGGAGTAAAGCAGAGAGTGACGTTGAACCGAATGCCTTCTTTGCTGAGCAGGGCAGTGGTTTTGATGCCGTCGCGGGTGAGCGGAACCTTAACAACGATGTTGGGGTGGATCTTGGCGAGCTTGCGAGCCTCACCGACCATGCCGTCGTGGTCTGTGGAGACGACCTCGGCGCTGATGTCGCCATCGACGATCTCGCAGATGCGGCGAATCTGCTCCTCGAGAGGAACACCTTCCTTGGCGATGAGGCTGGGGTTGGTAGTTACGCCGTCGACAATGCCCCAGGCTGCGCCCTTCCGCAATTCATCCAGATTGGCGGTGTCCAGGAAGATCTTCATTGTCTTATCTTATCGTTCAGGGAGCAGTTAGCTCAACCGCGCCGGAGCGGGGGCTCTCGTTGCCCTTCAGGTCGACGGCGGAAACGGCGTAGCGGTAGAGAGTGCCGGGCTTGACATCGCGGTCGGAAAAATTGGCGGCGGGGGTCTGGCTGCCGACCATTCGCCAGTCGAGGGCCGGTGAGGCACGATAGAGGCGGTAGCCGGCGACATCCGGTTCCGGGCTGCGTTCCCAGGCCACTTCAATCGAGCCGATACCCGGAACGGCGTTGAGGCCAGTGGGAACGGTGGGCGCAAAGGTGTCGATGGGGGTGATGTCAATCGCGGGAGTGAACCCGCTGCGCGACAAAGGGGAGAAGGCTTCGACGCGATAGGAGTAAGGCTGGTCGAAGCGCGCGCCAGGGTCGAGGAACTTCGTTTCGGCGACAGTGGCGATTTCGGTTTCGACGACGCCGGATTTGCGAAGGATCCGGAACCGGGTCTTGTGGGACGATTGCCATGTGAGGAGGACACCGCCGGCAGTGGCTTGAACGGAAAGCTGCGCTGGGATCGAAAGTGGCGCGTCGAGGGTGAGAGGGCGGGAGGCCCAGTCGGAGAAGCGGCCCTTGGGCGAGGCGACGCGAACACGAACCGCTACCGACTGTGAAGCGTAGCGGGCGGCGGGCGCCTTGATGTGAATGGGGCCGGGTTCGGAGGGCGGGGAAGAGATGGCGACAGGGTCGTCGTTAATAGCGGCTTCGACCTGGCCAAGCCGGGAGAAGATCACGCCGTCGGTGGTTCGATTGGGCGCCGTGAAGTCGATCAGAAGGTTTTCGCCAACCTGCTCGACGCGCAGGTCAGTGATCGGGATGGGAATGTTGAGCGAAGGAGGCAGGGGTTCGCCCACATAGCCACAAGCCGAAAGAAGGACGACCGAAGGGTAAAGGAGGCGGCGCACTAGAGGATGTAGCGGCTCAGGTCCTGATCTTTGACGATGTCGTTGAGCTGTTCGCGGACGTAGGCCGCGTCGATCTTGATGTTCTTCTTCTTGAGGTCGGGGCCTTCGAAGGAGATGTGTTCGAGCACCTTTTCCATGATGGTGTGCAGGCGGCGCGCGCCGATGTTTTCCATGTCTTTGTTGACGGCGGCGGCGATGCGGGCCACTTCCTCAATAGCGTCGCTGGTGAAGGTAAGCTTGATGCCTTCGGTCTCGAGTAGTGCGGTGTATTGTTTGACGAGGGCGTTTTTCGGTTCCTTGAGGATACGGATGAAGTCCTCTTCGGTCAGGGACTTGAGTTCGACGCGAATGGGGAACCGGCCCTGGAGTTCGGGTATGAGGTCAGCCGGCTTGGAAACGTGAAACGCGCCGGCGGCGACGAAGAGGATGTGGTCGGTGCGGACAAAGCCGTAACGGGTGTTGACGGTGGTGCCTTCGACGATGGGAAGGATGTCGCGCTGCACACCTTCGCGGGAGACATCGGGACCGTGACCGCCCTCGCGGCCGGCGATTTTGTCGACCTCGTCGAGGAAGATGATGCCGTTGCGCTCGACGCGTTCAATGGCGATACGGGTGACCTGGTCCATGTCGACGAGCTTCTGCTCTTCTTCCTGGATGAGATACTCGAGGGCTTCCGAGACGCGCATCTTGCGCTTCCGGGTTCGGGCGGCGAAGAGGTTGGGGAGGATGTCCTTGATGTTGGAGTCCATGTCCTCCATGCCCATGTTGGTGGCGATTTCAAACATGGGGGCCTTATCGCGCACGTCGATTTCCACGAGGCGGTCGTCGAGTTTCCCGGCGCGAAGGCGTTCGCGGAGTTTGTCACGGGTGCGTTCAACGCTTTCCGCTTGTGCGGCAGCCTCGGGTGGAGGCGGAGGCATCAGGAGTTCGAGAAGACGTTCTTCGGCGTTCCGTTCGGCGCGTTCAGCGACTTCATCGAGCTTTTCTTCGCGGACCATGTCTATGGCGATCTCAACCAGATCGCGAATCATCGACTCGACGTCGCGCCCGACATAGCCCACCTCGGTGAACTTGCTGGCTTCCACCTTAAGAAACGGAGAGTTGGCGAGCTTGGCAAGGCGGCGCGCGATTTCGGTCTTACCGACGCCGGTAGGCCCAATCATGAGCATATTCTTGGGCATCACTTCATCGGCCATCTCGGGATCGAGTCGCTGACGGCGGATGCGGTTACGCAGAGCGACGGCAACGGCACGTTTGGCGTCGGCCTGGCCGATGACGTACTTGTCGAGTTCGCGAACGATTTCGCGAGGAGTGAGTTCGTCCAGCAGCGGCGATTCGTTGTTGGAATGGGAGGGCAGGTAGATCACCATGACTCAGCCCAACTCCTCATAGCGGATGTTGTTGTTGGTGTAGATGCAGATGTCGCCCGCGATCTTCATGGCGCGCTCGACGATTTGGCGAGCCGGAAGATCTGTGTTCTGGATGAGGGCGACGGCCGCGGATTTGGCGTAACCTCCGCCGGAGCCAATTGAAGCCACCGAAGCGTCGGGTTCAATGACATCGCCGGTGCCACTCACGATGTAGGTGTTCTGGAGGTCGGCGACGAGGAGGAGGGCCTCGAGGTGGCGTAGCACCTTGTCCGTGCGCCAGTCTTTGGCGAGTTCGACGACCGACCGCGGGAGATTGCCGTTATGCTGTTCGAGTTTCGCTTCAAACCGGGCAAATAGGGAGAACGCGTCGGCCGTGGAGCCGGCAAAGCCGGCAACGATGCGGTCCTTGTACAAGCGGCGCAATTTGTTGGCGGAATCTTTGAGGACTTCTGACCCCATGGTCACCTGGCCGTCGCCGGCCATGACGACCTGATTGTTTCGACGCACACAAAGGATTGTGGTCGAACGGATTTTCGACTTCATTAGAGGTATTCCTATTCTACCGGAGCGGTCAAAGAGCGCCGAGCGCCCTGAGGTGCCGGCGAATGGTTTCAACTTGGTCGGTATCAAAAGGCTCGTAAGGGGGAGCGAGGACGTTGCGGCAGAGCCCAAGCTCCGCGGCGGAACACTTGAGGCCCTGCATGTAGCTGGAGCCGTAGGTGCCCGTGGAATAAAGGCGCTGGCTGATGTCGATAACGCGAGCGTGGAGGCGGCGCAACGTGGGCAGGTCTCCCGTGGCAGCGGCCTGATAAAGCTGCACGTAGAGAGACGGGAAGAGATTCGAGCCCCCATTGACCCCGCCATGGACGCCCAACAGAACGGATTCTCCCATCATTTCTTCCGGACCGACCAGGAGCGTGAAGTCCGGACGCTGCGCCAGTGTGTGCCGCAAAGCGTGGAGATACATGATCTCGCCCGAACTGTCTTTGAGGCCGGCAATGTTGGGATGGTCCGCCACCGCGGCTACCGTCGGGACGGAGAACCGCACGTGCGTATGGCTGGGCATGTTGTAGAGAAAAAGAGGGAGAGGAGAGGCGTTCGCCAGTTGCCGGATATACCGCTCCAGCTCAGGCTGCGCGACCGGGAAGTAGGTGGGACCCGCGGAGACGACGGCGGCGGCTCCCGCGGGGGCGCTGTATTCGGCGAGGTCGAGCGGTTCGGGAAGGCACGAGTCGGTGATGCCGACGATCACAGGAACACGGTTTGCGGCCGCACGGCAAGTGACTTCGACCATCTGGCGGCGGACAGCCACGGGCAGCGCAGGCCCCTCGCCGGTAGTGCCAAGGACAAAG
>JAEUQD010000285.1 GCA_016789925.1 Bryobacterales bacterium
GGCAATGTCGACTTCGAGGTCCTTCAGTCCCTGTGATGGTGGCGGCGTTCGCCCGGTTTGCCGAGAGGCTGCAGTCAGCCGCCGGCGCAATTGCGCGCTGGTGCGACGCTCACCGCTTCCTGGTGTTTGCGCTGTTCTCCACCGTCCATATCCCCGCCCTGGTTGTAGTAGCCAAGGGCACCCAATTCTGGTTCGATGAGCTGTTCACTTACTACCTCGCCCGCTTGCCCGCCGTGGCGGACATCTACGCGGAGCTGGACAAGGCCGTCGACCATCATCCACCCGCCTTCTTTCTCTTGCACCGCTTCGTGTCGCACTGGTTCAGCGATCCGCACATCGGATTCCGCATCCCCTCCATCGCCGGCTTCTGGATGTTCTATGCCGCCGTGTTCGTCTTTGTGTCGCGCCGCGCTTCCGCCGTCTTCGGGCTGCTGGCGATCTTCCTGGCCTATGCTTCGGGAGCGCGTTACTGGGCCACGGAAGCCCGGCCTTACGGCTTGGCGTTAGGCCTCTGCGCGGTCGCCGTACTCTGCTGGCAAATGGCGGCGGACACTCGCAAACGGCTCCCCTGGCTTGTCGGGTTGGCCGTGGCCCTGGCGTCCACAATATCCATCAGCTACTACTCGGTACTCATTTTCATTCCTCTCGGCGCGGCTGAACTTGTGCGGACCATCCGCCGCGGCAAGATCGACTTTCCCATGTGGTCCAGCCTCGCCGCCGGAGCGGCCGGCTGTCTTCCTTACCTGCTGACCGTGAGAAGGCACCTCGACTCCTTCAGCCCCCACAACTGGGCCCGGCCCCGGCCGGGAGTCATTCCGGAAACCTACAATACGTTCTTCGCCAGCCTCCAGTTGTTTATGCTGGCCGCTTTAATGTCGGTCGCGCTGCTCTGGATCTTCCGGCAGTGGGCTTCACGCAATTCCGCCGATGAAAAGCCTCTGTTACCGGAAGATCTTGCGCTCGCGCTGGGACACCTCCTGCTGCCGTTGATCGGCGCCGCGGTGGCCCTGTTCGCGACCAAGATGATCACGCCCCGCTATGTGATCAGCACCGTCACCGGATTCTGCATCCTGGTGCCGCTGATTGCCTACGGCCTGTCGCGCGACCGGGCCCTGACCGGTGTCCTGCTGATGGCTCTGGGAGGACTGTTCTTTGCGCAATCGAACGCCGAAGCCATCAATGCGTCCCTCAAGACGCGGATGGGCGATGTCTCCGGCATCACCAACCTGCTTCGCCGCGTGCCCGACGGCACTGAAGCCAGTCTTCCCGTGGTTTCCGATAACGCTGTAGGGATGTTGCAACTCACCCACTACGGCGGCCCGGAACTCTCTTCCCGGCTCCGCTTGTTGACCAACCCGGAGGCGGCCCTGCGGTATTCCGGCGTCTACTATATCGGCCACGGGCTGTTCCTGATGCAGAAGTATGCGCCCCTCCGCGTGGAGACCTACGAAGCGTTCCGGAAAAACCATTCGCGCTTTCTCTACTACGAATCGCCGTCCCTTATGGCGTTTCTTACGCCACTCCTCCAGGCCGATCGCGCGAAGATGCGCTTCCTGGCCAAGCAAGGGGGAACTGCCCTCTACCTTATCGAAGGATTCGAATAAGGGTCCGCCAAACCAGCGGTCGCTTCGATCAGAAACTGCGGCCTTCGGCGCGCATCGGCCAGCGTTCGCCACAGGTATTCCCCCAGCAGGCCCAGCATGAGCATCTGCATCCCCGCCAGAGCGAGAATCACCGCGAGCAATGCGGCAAGCGGCCTGTTCGACGCGGCGGTGCATGCGTTCACGAAGGCGCAACCACCCGCCACAAGACCCAGCACGATCACCCCCAACCCCGTCACGGAGATAATGCGCACCGGCAAATAGCCGAACCCGGTTACTGTATCCAGAACCAGGTTCACCTTCATCCCCAAAGTCCAGTTCGAGGAGCCGTGCAGCCGCCGCTCCTGGACGTACTCCACAAAGCCCGTGCGAAACCCCATCCACCGGATCAGCGCCAGCGAGTTCGAGTGGCTCTCACTCAACCGGCAATAGGCGTCGACCACGCGACGGTCGAGCAGACAGAAGCCCGTGAGCACCGGTGTGTCGGCTTCCGCGGGCAGGATGCGCCGCAGGATCGCCTGATAGAGCCGTGAAAACCAGACGGTGGAAGTCTTTTCGCCGGGCCGCTTTGATCGCACCGAAGACACAACCTGGACTCCCTCGCGCCAGCGCGCAAGGAACTGCGGAATCAGTTCGGGCGGATCCTGCAAGTCCGCGGCGAGCGTAATGGCGCAGGCCCCACGGCTGTACTGGAGCCCGCAGGTCCGGGCGACGTGCGAGCCGAAGTGCCGCGAGAACCGGACTGCGCGGATGCGCGTATCAGTCTCCGTCTCCCTGGCCACCCAGTCGAAAGTGCCGTCCCGCGAGTGGTCGTCCACCACAATCCACTCCCACTCAATCCGCGCCTCGTCCATCACCCGCCTAAGCCGCTCGTAGAGCACCGGCAGGTTCTCCCTCTCGTTTCTGGCGCACACGATCACCGAGACAACAGGCAGCCCGGCGCCTGCCTCCGCCGTCATGATTCGATCCCAAGCCGCCCGGCCAGCCCGATCCTCTGCATCTTGCCCGTTGGCCCCTTGGGCACCTCTGAGACAAACACGATGCGCCGGGGCACCTTGAACGACGCCAGGCTCACCGATGCGTGGTCGCGGATCTGCTTTTCGGTCGCGGAAACCCCTTCCTTCAGAACCACTGCAGCGGCAACCTCCTCTCCTAAAGTGCGGTGCGGCAGGGCAAACGTCACCGCCTCGCGGATGCCGGGGAAGCTCATCAGTACATCATCTACCTCCCGCGGCGAAATCTTCTCGCCCCCGCGATTGATGATCTCTTTCAACCGTCCGGTCAGGTAGAGATAGCCGTCCGCGTCGAGATGGCCGCGATCGCCGGTCCGGAACCACCCGTTGGTGAAGCTGGTCCGGTTCGCCTCCGGATTCCCGTGATAGCCCGCCATCACGCCCTCGCCCTGGATCACCACCTCGCCGCTCTGTCCTGTCTCGAGAAGGTTGCCGGCGTCGTCCATGATCGCGATCCGGCAACCTGCCTCAGGCCCCACGGAAGCCGGTTTGCGCGTGCCCGGCGGCAATGGATTGACGGCCATCTGGTGCGACGCCTCTGTCATGCCGTAGGCCTCCACCATCGGCACCGCGAACAGGTTCTCGACATCACTCATCAGCCGTGGCGCAAGCGCGGCGGAGCACGACCGGATGAATCGCAGCCGCTTGTTTGCGCGTGCCGCCTCAATCTCGCGCGGCGCGCGGTCCACAATCACCTGGTGCATCGTCGGCACCGCCGTGTACCACGTGGGTTGAATCTTCGCCAGCAATGCGTGGAAGCGCAAACCGTCGAACCCACTCGTACACACCACCGATGCCCCAGCCGCCAGCGATGCCAGTAAAGCCGCCGCCAGCCCGTGAATGTGGAACAGGGGCATTACGTTCATGCACCGGTCCTCCGGCGTCAATTCGAGCGTGGCCCGGATATTGTCCGCCGACACACACAGGTTGGCATGGGTGAGCGGCACTTGTTTAGGCCGGGCCGTCGTGCCGGACGTGTGCAGTACAAGAGCCGTCCGGCCACCGGTTGGGAG
Organism: Bryobacterales bacterium; assembly: GCA_016789925.1. GTDB lineage: Bacteria > Acidobacteriota > Terriglobia > Bryobacterales > Bryobacteraceae > JADLDI01. Next base: position 3,628 of record JAEUQD010000285.1, read on the forward strand.
ACTGGCGTGCACCGCCCCGTTCCGGCCACGGCCCTCGATCGTAAACAAACCGTCGCGGCTCAACCCCAGCACCGGCAGTCCGCGCGCCTCGGCGGCTCTGACTGCCGCGGGAGCCACGCTGTCGCTCGTAATCAGCGCCTTGGCATCCAGGTCCGACAGGTAGAAGTCGAACTCCGCTTCTTGATACGCCGGATTCAGCGGTGCGCAAGTGGCAGCCGCGGCGCACGCCAGGAACGCCACGGCCATTTCCGGTCCATTGGGCAGCACTACCACCACCCGATCGTGGCCGCCAACACCTAGGTGGGCCAGCTTTAACCGCAGACGGTCGACCGTCGAATACAGACCTCGGTAATCCAGGGAGAAGCCGCCCGGAGAAGCGATCGCCTCGCGAGCCGGACTGCTCCCGGCCTGTACTTCCAGCATCTCGAGGATCGTACCCCAGCGGCGGGAACTAGCGCCCGCGGAATCGCCATTCATTTGAG
>JAEUQD010000308.1 GCA_016789925.1 Bryobacterales bacterium
TTCGCTGCCTTGATGCGGTCCTTGGGCAAGTAGACATCGCGGAGTTCTTTTCGGCGGAGCGAAAGAGTATAGAGGGTGAGTTGCTCGATCTCTTTCTCCGAAAGCGGCGCGGGCGGCATCTGCGAACCGACAACCACCGAAGCAGGCGCGCGGAAGTGTTCGGCCATCCAGTTCGTCAACGTGCCCTTTCCAGGGACATGAGCCATATTCACCTGGCCAGGATCCTTGAAGCCGACGCGCGTGAGATCCGGACCGTCGTCACCACCCACCCCGCTCACCTTGTGGCAACCCAGGCAGCCGGAGGCGAGGAAAACGCTCTTGGCCGCGACCAGTTTCGGAGCGGCCACGCGAGTCTTCAGGAAGACGGTCAGCAGAGCGAGATCGTCGTCGCCGATCGGGCGGAAGGCTTTCCAGGTACCCATGACGGCCGCCGTGGACTTAGCCAGGTGCTTGGAATACCAATCCGCGTCGTAACCGGACAGACCGGCGCGCGAGAGGTTTGTGCCTTCCATGCCGCCTTGATCCGGCCTGACTGTGCCACCCTTGCCGTCGACGCGATGGCAGGAGTAGCAGTCGAGCCGTTCGAAAGCGAGCGTGGCCCGCTGCAGTTGCGCCTGCTCGGGAACATGCAGCGCAACGTGACAAGTGCCGCAACCCGCAAATGACATCCCCCTTGCGAGCATCGGCTCCGGCCAGAAGTGGACATCACCGTGCGCGTCGTGCTTTTCGGTGGCTTGTCCCTGCCCGCCGTGACAGACCGTGCAGCCATATTCGGCGGGGTCGTGTACAACGGGTTTGTGCGCAGCCAGCACCGGCGCACCTGTGGTGCTCTGTTCGCCGGGCGCCATCGACACGTGGCAGGAGACGCAGCGGTCCGCGACGCCGAGGTTATCGTTCACCACCTGGCGCAACTGCACCGGGATCGGACCTTCGTCGGAACGGCCTTGCGCCTGAATGCGACGCCACTCCTTGAGAAAGTTCTCATCGACGGCCGCACCCACCAATAGCAGAAGTACGGCGGCGCTCGAACATAGCAGCAGATACTTGTTCTTCTTCATGGCGTCAATGTTTGGGCCAGTCGGCCGGTGACCAGTAGAAATCCCAGTTCGGGCCGCGGAAGTAAGTGCCGATTACGGTGAGCACGATAAATCCGCAGAGGAAGCACGTGAACAGTGCGAGCGCCCCGGCACGAGTGGATTGATACCGGCGGATGCACCACATCGAGTACAGAGCGTAGATCGACGTAAGAATGGTCCCGGGGTTGATGGCCGTGATGACCAGTTGCGGGATGTGCGGGAACCACTCGCGCAGCCAGCCAAAGCGGATCACGAACGACTCCAGCACAATCGGAATCGCAAAGCCGAGCACCATGGAGAAGCGAACCAGCGGCCAGCCGCCCGGTCCGCCGAACCAGTGGCCGGTGCCTTCGGTTTCACGGTCGAGATACGGGATCAGCGCCAGACCGATGAGCACGATCGACGGAATGCCGATGCCGCCCATGAACGCGCTGAAGGAGACCATCTCCTGAAGCCCCAGAAAGTACCAGGGCGCTTTGGCTGGATTCTCTGGGACGTTGGGATTTGCCAGTTCCTTCAGCGGGGCATCGGAGAACAGCGAGAGCGCGACGCAGACGAACAGAGTCACCATCATCACGCCCAGTTCGGCATAGAACAGATGCGGCATCGACGGAACGGTGTTCTCGGGCCCGCGGCCGACGTTGGAAGTCTTCCCACGGACGATCGCCGCCAGGTGGTAGGTCTTCGCGGGCGCTTCGGTAAACACGGGATAGGCCTCGTTGTGGCGCTCGCGAGCCAACCGGTCGTCGGCGTCCGCCGGGCGAACCATGCCGCCGTCCTTCCGGATGCGCCAGAAATGCACGCCCATCAGCGCGGCGATCGCCAGCGGCAGGATCATCACATGCAGCAGGTAGAAGCGGATGAGCGCTTCGGCCCCCACCAGATCCGAGCCGAGCAGGAGTAGCCGCTGCAATCCACCGGGATCGAAGTACTCTGTCACTCCCACAGCGTCGGTAACTTCACGTGGCGACTGCGCGATGTTCGCGCCAATCGTGATAGCCCAGTAAGCAAGTTGGTCCCAAGGCAGCAGGTAACCGGTGAACGAAAGCCCCAGTGTAACGACCAGCAGCCCGATGCCGATCAGCCAGTTATATTCGCGGGGCTTGCGATAGGCCGCCGTGTAGAACGCGCGCGCCATATGCAGGATCACGGCCACGACCATCACGTTCGCCGACC
>JAEUQD010000333.1 GCA_016789925.1 Bryobacterales bacterium
GGAAGGGGAGAAACAGGTAAAAGTGCTCATACCGGGCCCAGGATGAGGGGCTGGGCGAGAGGGCTGTCGGGTGGGTTTCTGTAAACCGATCAAAAGATGGGAAAAATAAATTTCAATTGTGCGTGAACGTGATTTTTTCGTTCAGGCGAACATTGGGCGAAGTTACGAAGGGGGGAGAAAATCCGCGTTCGAGATTCATTACGAGCCCTCCTTTCGATAGATCGCGCGCAAGCAGCGAATCAGTTCTTCTGTCTCGAGGAAGCGGCGCCGGCACTCGGTGCATTGCATCAGGTGCGCTTCGACGTCGAGACAGGCCGCCAAATCGAGACGCCCCAGGCAGTAGGCGTCGAGGCGGTCCTCCGAGAGATGTTCCACGTTGGGCCTCGTGGGGTGTTGTGGGCGCGGGGCGGAGTTTTTCTCAGGGGAAATCGGGTACTGGAACTCACAATTGGTGTAATGTAGCCGCGTTCGGCGGCTGAAGGAGCCGTGGCCTTGTCCGCAGCCTTCGACGCTGTTGGTAACGGTACGGCAGTAACGAACTTGACACTCTTGCAGCGAAGCTGACGGGGGACGCCGACTCGCCACGGGCCGCCGCAGGGCCTTGGTGCGGAGGCCGAGAGATGTCTCAACACCTTGGCGCACAATCTTGCCCAAGCTTTGGGAAAAGGGCCGCTGATTAACCCAGAACGGGGCGTTGTAAGCGCGGGTGATCGTCGTCTTCGACAACGGGATCTGGTTTGGTCCTCAACACCTGGCGTGTAGTCTTGCCCGAGCGTTGGAAAAGGCCGCTGATTAACGCCGATCAACGCGGATTCGCTTTACTGACTACGGTCTCAGCATCTCTTTAAAGCGAGCGTCCATCTCTTCTTCCTCGATGAACTCGACCCGGTCTGCGTAGGCCTTGCCTTGTAGCACAGCGGCGCGGAAGCGGGCTTCCTCACTCAGCAACCGCAACGCAGCCTCTTTCAGCAACTCGCTCGCATCGGCCTTGCCTTCGCGGCGGGCGATCCGATTCAATGCCGCTTCCTGCTCACGTCCATTGTTCCGGTTCCTACAGATTTAAGCTATGTTATACGGACTCTGGCGTCACGTTCCTCGCACGGAGCAACTGATCACGACAGGCAGCGCTCCTAGCCTCTTCGCTTCATTCTGCCCTTTTGCCCTCTGCATGTCATGATCATTATGATCCGGTAGAATTCATGCGCAAAGGATCGCTGGTATCTTCGCTAACATTCATGGCCGTGCTTCAATGCGGTTGTTCGAGTGTCATTTCCGAGGAGCACGCAGTCTTCACGATAGCGCCTGGCCGCCAAGTAGTTGTTTCGACCTACGGGCTTGGTCCGGACGGCACGACGCGATTCTTCATCAAAGCAACCGGCAGCCTCTTTCAGACAAGCGTTTTCCGAACGCGAGGAGACCATATTCCGAGGCTCGCTGAAATTGCGGTCAGCAACGATGGCAAGATGATCCACGGCCTCATCTGTAGCGCAATCAGTGCGACACCGCAACAGTTCTCCTTCGCGATGACTGATGGTGTGCTGAAGGATTCGCCTTTTGCGCTGCGGGAGCTCGGGGAGGCCCTGCGGGGCCGGTACTCGCTCAGTGATGCGAAGTTATCGCCTTATGGGGGCGATGCTATTCGGTGGGCTTGCGACGCGCGTTCGGGCGCGTGGGAACTCTTCCAGGCGGCGAGGTCAGCGGGACCAATCGCTGCGTGGCCGACCCGTCCTGGAATGCCTTCGCGCGCCAGCGCCTGGCGGTAGCGCTGCCGGAGTTCACTTCTTGACCGGATTGCTGACGCCGAGGTCGAGCACGGCTTTCCATTGGCCGGATTTGTCGCGACGCCAGATGGTGACGTAGCGGCCTTCGCGGTCGCCGTTTTTGGTGTGGAGTTTCGATTTGCCGGTGGTGTAGCCGAGGTCGCCGGATTTCGAGGATTCGGCGAAGTCGGGCTCCCAGCGCAGGGAGTTGTCCTTGTTGTCGAGCAGGGGCGCCATGAGTTCGCGGATGGCGGGGCGTCCGGCGACAATCTGGCCATCGCCGCGGATCATGCGGCCGTCCTCGGCGAAAAACGAGGCCCAGGCGGTGGAGCCGTTTTCGGCGGTGGCGCGATCGAAAGCGCGGTCCGCGTTGAGCAGTTGGGTCTGATAGTCCTTCAGCGAGGCCGCGCCAAGATAGATGGCGGCAAGGAAAAGCAGGAGGCGGGTAGGCATTGCCCTCAGTGTAGCTCCGGCCAGTTGGATATAATCCGAACAACTCCTACCATGCGCTGGGCCCTCAGGATCGCGGTAGCCGCATTGTGCGCGGCTGGTTTGAATGCACAAGAGAAGGTGAGCTTTGCGCGCGACATTCAACCGTTGCTGACGCGCCAATGCATCGCGTGCCATCAGCCGCAATCGCGGCAGGCGGACCTATTGCTTACCAGCTACAGCGGCTTCCGGCAAGGCGGGCGGAAGGGTCCTGCGTTTGTGGCCGGCGCACCGGAAAAGAGCGTTGTCGTGCAGTATCTCTCCGGCGAGGCGAAGCCGCAGATGCCGCTGGGGGGCAAGCCGCTCAGCGACCAACAGATTGACCTGTTTCGCCGCTGGATCCGCGAAGGCGCGGCGGACGATTCTTCGAGCGCGCCCGTCGAGTTGACCCGCGAGCCTACTGTTTACCGCGCCGCGCCGTTTATCACCGCATTCGCATTTGCTCCCGACGGAAAGAGTATCGCGGTCTCGGGCTATCACGAGATTCTGCTGGTGAGCACGGAGGGGAAACTGCTGGGCCGTTTGCCCGGACGGTCGATGCGAATCCACAGCGTGGCGTTCTCGCCCGACGGCGCGACACTGGCCGCTGTGGGCGGCGACCCGGCGCAAGCAGGGGAAGTGCAGTTCTGGGATGTTGCCGGGCGGAAATTGCTGCATTCCACCGTGACCTCGACCGACACGTTGTTCGGCGGGGCATTGTCGCCGGACGGAAAGCTGCTGGCGTGCGGGGCGGCGGACAAGAGCATCCGGATTTTTGAGGTCGCGACGGGCAAGGAAGTGAGGCGCATGGACCATCACGAAGACTGGGTGTTCGCCACAGTCTTCGGTGTCGACGGTAAGCGCCTGGTGAGCGTGGGACGCGACCGCGCGGCGAAGTTGATGGAGGTCGCCACTGGGCGATTCATCGAAAACGTCAACCTGCTGAAGGAGCCGTTGTTCGCGGTGGCGCGGCATCCCAGGCGCGACTGGGTGTTGGTGGGCGGCCAGGAGCGCGTGCCGTATCTGTACCGCATGGACCGTCCGCGGGCGATGCGCATTGCCGACGATTCGACGCTGATCCGGAAGTTCGACAAACTGGACGGGCCGATCACGGCGGTGGCGATTTCGCCCGATGGGAGCAAGATCGCCGCTGGCGCGGAGTCGGGCGATGTTCGGGTGTACGATGCCGAGTCCGGGAACCTGCTGGGGCGTTGCAGCGGGCATGAGGGAGGGATTTACAGCGTTCAGTTCACGCCCGACGGAGGGCAGGTAGTGACCGGTGGATTCGACGGGCAGTTAAGGTTTTACGACACGGCGGGCAAACTGCTGAGGTCGTTTGTGCCAGCGCCGGTGGAGGTGTCGAAGAAATGATGACACGCCGGGTTGTCGCATTGCTGGCGATGGCGGGCGGACTGAGCGCCGCTCCTGTGATTCGCGAGATTGAGCCGCGCGGAGTGCAGCGCGGGAAGACCGTACAAGTGCTCGTCAAGGGCACCGGGCTGGAGCCGGGCTCGCGCATCGAAACGACGCTGCCGGGCGGGGTGTCGCGGCTCGCGCCCCGGGCCGATCTCATGCGGCCGGGCACCGAACTACCTTTTCTGGTGGAAGTGAAGGCGGATGCCGCGGCGGGCCTG
>JAEUQD010000342.1 GCA_016789925.1 Bryobacterales bacterium
GGCGGCACGCGCAAAGTCAGTAGAAGCGTCGATCGAGACCGAGGTCGAACAAGCCTACCGGAACTACACGGTTTGGAAGCAAGTGCTCACGAACATCGAATCGGAGATGTTGGGCAAGGCGCGCAGCGTGCGGAATACGACGGAGTATTCGTACCGGCGTGGAGAGGCCAGTCTCGTTGAGTTCCTCGACGCACAGCGTGCGTTTAACGACGCCACACAGACCTTTAACGAAGCGCGGGCGAATTACGCCAGAAGCCTCTACCTCATCGACGCCGTTTCGGGCGCCACGGTAAGCGGAAATTAGGAGCACCGATTTGAAACGGGATTATCGAAGCAGTCTCACCCTCGTGCTGCTGGGAGTGGGTGTGCTGGTTGCGGGTTGCGGAAAGCAGACAAACGAGACAGTGGCGGCGAAAGAGCAGGCCTCCGCGCCGGCAGCGGCCCGCACGACACCGGCTCAGCCGATGCAGAAGGAACTGTCCGGGGATGTCGTCATGGACCCGGCGGCGCCAGAGTTGAAACAGATGGCGATCGAAGCGGTGCGGATGGTGCCCGTGGGGGTTGACGAAGTGACGACGACGGCGCGCATTCAAGCGAACCCGCATAGCGTGGGTCACGCCGTGGTGCCTGTGCCGGGACGAATCCTGAGGGTGATGGGCAAACTGGGCGACTCGGTGGTTCGCGGTCAACCGCTGGTAGCGATCGAGAGCACGGTAGCGGCGGAGGCCGAGTCCGCCTATGTGCAATCGGAGGTGGCGGTGAGGCAGGCGGAGATCGCGGCCGCGAAGGCCGAGGCCGATCTGACGCGGATCAGCGATCTCTATGAACACCAGGCCGTCGCGCAAAAAGAAGTGCTCGCGGCAAAGACGACGGCCAGCCTGACAAAGGCCGGCGTGGACCAGGCACGCAGCGCGCAAGATCAGGCGCGGCGGCGACTGGAACTGCTGGGATTGAAGCCCGGGCACTTTCAGCAGCATATCGTCGTGACCGCGCCGATTTCGGGAAAGGTGATGGAAGTGAGCGTAGTGGAAGGCGAGTTTCGGAACGAGATCAACACCCCGCTCGTTACGATCACAGACTTGAGCCGCGTGTGGGTGACTTCCGAGGTTCCGGAAAGCAAGATCCGGCTGTTCCGCGTCGGCGGCATCGCGCATCTCGAACTGATTGCCTATCCGAACGAGACTTTTCATGCGCGAGTGACGCGGCTGGCCGATTCCGTCGACAGTGAGACCCGGACGGTGAAGGTCAACGCCGAACTGGGAAACCCCGGCGGCAAGCTGCGTCCCGATATGTTCGGCAGCCTGCGATACTCCGCCGGCGAGGTGGCCACGCCGTGGATACCCGAGACGGCGGTGGTGCGGCTGAATGGAGCGGACCTCGTGTTTGTCGAGCGCGCGGCAGGCCGCTTTCGCGCAGTCCCCGTGGACCTGGGCAGTTTGCAGGATGGCGGATACCCGGTATTGAAAGGCCTGAAAGGTGGCGACCGCGTAGTGACTAAAGGTTCGGTTTACCTGAAGGCGGCGCTCTAGCCGATGCGGAAGATCATTCACTTCGCAATCCACCAGCCGCTGTTTGTATTCCTGCTGACGGGGCTCTTCATCGGGGCCGGAATCATCTGCTTCCGTAATCTACCGGTGGAAGCGTTTCCCGATGTGACCGATATTCAGGTGACGGTAGTCACGCTCTATCCGGGCCACGCCGCCGAGGAAGTCGAAAAGCAGATCACCATTCCCGTCGAGATCGCCGTTAGTGGCCTGCCGCACTCGGTGCGCGTGTTCTCGCACACACAGTTCGGGTTGTCGTCGACCTACATTACGTTCGACGACGCAGTAGACAACTACTTCGCCCGCCAGCAGGTGATCGAGCGGCTGCAGTCGGTGGACCTTCCCGAAGGGATTCGCCCGGAACTCGCGCCACTGTCGAGCCCCATCGGGGAGATCTATCGAGTGTATTTGAAGTCGGACAAGTACGACGCGATGGATCTCCGCGCCATCGAGGACTGGGTGGTGGAACGGAATCTGAAGATTGTGCCGGGCGTGGCCGACGTTGTGTCACGGGGAGGCCTGATCAAGCAGTACCAGGTGATTCCGGACCAGACCCGGATGAAGTCGCACGGGGTCACGGTCAAGCAACTGTTTGAAGCCCTGGAACGCAGCAACATGAATGCGGGGGGCGGATACATCGAGCAGGGCGAGCAGCAGTTCATCATCCGCGGGGTCGGCTTGCTGCGGAAGGCGGAGGACATTCGCAAGGTGGTGGTGGTGGAGCGCCGCGGCGTTCCCGTTCTGATTGAAGAAGTGGCCGACGTGGCTGTCGGCGCCCAACAACGGCAGGGCATTGTCGGCATGGACGCCAAGGACGACATCGTCAACGGCACGATTCTGATGCGCAAGGGCGAGAACCCGTCGGTCGTGCTGGAAGGGGTGAAGGCGAAGATCGCCGAGTTGAACGAAAGCATCCTGCCTAAGGGAGTGGAACTGGTTCCGTATTACGATCGCGCCTGGCTGATCGACAGCACGCTGAAGACGGTGTTCAAGAACCTCGGAGAGGGAGCGTTGCTGGTTTGCCTGGTCCTGTTTCTATTTCTGGGGCGTGTCCGGCCGGCGGCGATCGTCGCCATACTGATTCCGTTGTCGCTCCTGGCGACGTTCATTGGCCTGACGATCAAGGGGATTCCCGCGAACCTCCTGTCGCTCGGCGCGATGGACTTCGGCATCATCGTGGACGGCGCGGTGATCGTGGTGGAAAACATCTTTCGCCACGCCTCGCATGAACGGCACCGGTACGGGAATTTCAAGGAACTGGTAGCCGCGGCGGCGGCGCAGGTGGGCCGTCCGACGTTCTTTTCGATGTTGATCATCATCCTGGCGCACCTGCCGATCCTGTCGCTCCAGCGGCATGAAGGCCGGATCTTCGCGCCCATGGCGTACACGATCGTCTCGGCGCTGATCGGGTCGCTGGTGTTCTCGTTGACGCTGGTCCCGATTCTCTGTGTGTACCTTATGCAGAACAGCGCCGGGGAGAAGGAGACGTTTCTGGTTCGCGCGGTTCAGAACGCGTATCGTGTCGTTTTGCGATGGGCGCTGGCCTGGCCGAAAGCGATCCTGCTGGGCTCGGTGGCGATCCTCGCGGGCAGCTTAATGCTCTTGCCACACATTGGGACGGAGTTTCTGCCAGAGCTGAACGAAGGAAGCATCTGGGTCAACTTCACGCTACCGCCGGGTGTGTCGCCCAGCGAAGTTACGCGGACATTGCACCACGTGCGGACCACGTTGCTGCGAATTCCCGAGGTCGAGCGCGTCGTGTCGCAGGCGGGGCGTCCGGACGATGGAACGGACCCGAAGACCATCAACATGGTTGAGGTACTGGTTGACCTGAAAGACGAATCGGAGTGGCGTCCGCACGTAACGAAGGAAGGGCTGATCGCCCAGATGGAAAAGGAAGTCGACGCGATGCCGGGCATCAAGCCGGCCTTTTCTCAGCCGATTCGGGATAGCGTGCTGGAGTCGATTTCGCAGATTGACGGCCAGATCGTGATCAAGCTTTTCGGTCCGGATTCTACGGTGCTGAAGACGCAGATCGAAAAGGTGCTGAAGATCGTCGAGCCGATTCGGGGAGTGGGCCGCGCATTTGTCGATCGCGCCGGGCGCATTCCGCAACTGCAAATCGACATCGACCGTACGCGAGCGGCGCGCTATGGACTGAATGTCGCCGATATCGAAGATGTCATCGAAACGGCCTTGGGGGGGCGTCCGGCAACCATGATCTGGGAAGGAGAGCGGCGGTTCAACGTGGTTGTGAGGCTGAACGAGAACGTTCGGAGCGACGTGGACAAGTTGCGGAACCTGCTGCTCGATGCGCCGAACGGATCGCAAGTCCCGCTGGACCAGGTGGCGAAAATCGAAACCCAGGACGGCGTGCTCAACATCAGCCGCGAAGCGGGGCGGGGCACGGCAGCCATCGGCGTGTTCATCAAGGATCGTGACATGGGCAGCCTTGCGGAGGAGATGCAGCAGGCGGTGAAGGACAATCTGCAACTGCCGCCGGGCTATTCGATCACGTTCGGTGGCGAGTTCGAAAACCAGCAGCGAGCGATGAAACGGCTGCTGACCATCATCCCGATCAGCATTCTGCTGATCTTCATTCTTCTGTTCGAGGCGTTCAAGACGGTCAAAAGCGCGACGCTCGTCCTGTTGAACGTTCCATTCGCGCTGGTGGGCGGAATCCTGGCCTTGTACTTGACGGGGATCAACCTCAGTGTGTCCGCGGCTATCGGTTTCATCGCCCTGTTCGGTCAGGCGGTCTTAAACGGCGTCGTGATGGTCAGCAACTTCAACGAACTTCAACAAGCCGGGACGGACTCGTACCTGGCCGTGTTCGAAGGAGCGCAATCCCGCCTCCGAACCGTCTTGATGACGTCAATGCTGGCGATGCTGGGCCTGCTACCGATGGCTCTTTCGCACGGTATTGGTTCGGAAGTGCAGCGTCCGCTGGCAGTGGTCATCATTGGAGGGCTGGTGTCGGCAACGGGGTTGACCCTGATCGTCCTTCCGGCCCTGTACCTGATGTTCCACGCGACGCCGGACACCGACGAGTTGTAGATCAGCCTAAGGCTGCAAGCCAGCCAGTTTCATCAGGTGGCGCTGCAGCCCCGCCTTAAGTGATTCGTTACCGTGGATTGGGACGGAGATGCGAACCGGGCTTCCAGGCTTCATATAGATATGGTGACTGCCTTGAATCCGCTGCAGGCACCATCCGTTGGCCTGCAACAGCCGCGCCAACTCCTTCCCGGACAGACTCTTCACAGCGCCAATTCGATGACTTGGCCGCTGGCATCTTCAGTTGGAGCTTCCACCGCCACCGACAAACACCCCTCAACCGCTTCCTTCAGATTCGCCAAAAGCTCTTCCATCGTCTCGCCTTGCGTGGCACAGCCGGGGATCGAAGGGACCTCCGCCCAGTACCCACCTTCTTCCGCTTGATGGACCACCGCGTGAATCTTCATATTGAGGAGCGCCACGCCAGCCGGGACTGGAGTCGCCCACATTCCGTTTGAATTCTAGCAGAAGCACTACTTCGCCGCTTTGTGCTAGGCGCTCACGCGATATTCGCGGAGCGCGTCCGGGTTGACGTCCAAACCGATTCCCGGATGCTCGGGCGCGAGGATGTAGCCGTCCTCGATTTTGAACATGTACGGGGTCTTGAGTACCTTGAGCCCCGGCGCCCATTGTTGTTCCGGCAAAAGCGGCGGAGTGATCAGCGCTACTTCCTGCCATTCGCAGCCGATCGCGAAAGTAGCCTGCAGCCAGCCGGCCAGCATCAGCGCCATGGTCCCGTGCAAAATCACGGGCACGTGGAATCCCTCGGCCATCATGGCCACCTTGCGGCAGGTCAGAATCCCGCCCGAGCCGCGCCCTTCCGGTTGGAGGATATCGTAGGTGCGGTGCTTTAGACATTCGAGGAATGGCTCGGTGCCGACATAGCCTTCGCCGCCGGTGATCAGAATGTCGGTTTCGCGCGCCAGCCGCGCCGGGGACTCGTAATCCTCGCGCGCGAACGGTTCCTCGAGCCACAGTGCGCCCGCCTTTTCGAGGGCCCTGGCTACGTTGAGCCCTGTTTCGTAGTCCCAGATACGCTGCCCGGACATCGGCACGGGCAGGTGGGCTGTGCGGTCGAACATGATCGAAAAATCGGGACTCGTTGCCGCCCGGATCTCGGCGCAGGCAAAGGCGTCGTCCAACGGGTTGGGACGCCACGCTCGAATCTTCATGCCCTTGAATCCAGCTTTGTGGATGCGGGCGGCCATCTCGGCCTGGGCGCGATAACTGACCTGGCTCTGGTCGGCTTTACCGGGCCAGACGCAGGTGAGATAAGCTTTGACGCGGTCGGCGCCGCCTCCCAGCAGTTTGTAGACAGGCTGCCTGGCGATGCGGCCGATGGCGTCCCACACGGCGTGCTCCACGCCGCCCCAACGGATGAGCCCGCCCTTGAGCAGTTCATCGACCTGGAAGAGATTCTGCCCTACGAGGACTTGGCGCACCGCGGGCAATTCGTTCACGCCGGGTGCGGCAAACGAGTATCCCGTCACGCCCGCTCCGGTCTTGACCTCGACCACCAGGAACTGATGATTCACGCCGGCGGCGATCTCGTCCTTGGTCGCGGGGAGGCGGATCGGATAAATCTCCACGCCCGTGATCGGCACCGGCTTCACCTCAGCCGCCAAGCGGGCCACCGGCGCCAGTGCGCCCGCCAAAAGTTGTCTGCGATTAAGCACGGACCCGGTACTCCTTCAGCGCTTCTTCATTGACGTCGAGCCCGAGTCCCGGCGGGTCGGGCAGATGGACATAGCCGTCGCGCACGGGGAATACCTCTCTGGTCTTCAGCAGCTTGAGCGCCGGCTCCCACTGCTCTTCCGGCAACACCGGACCTCCGATGATCTCCTGCCAGCCATTGTTGGGCATGGCGCAGCCAGCCTGGATGTAGCCGGCCAGTGCGAGCGATGAGGTTCCGTGCTGAATACACGGGATGCCGTAGCTTTCCGCCAGCACGGAGATCTTCCTGGCCGTCCAGATGCCGCCGCAGATGCGCGTGTCGGGCTGGACCACGTCGTAGACTCCGTGCCGCAGGAAGCTGGCGAAATCGAGCAGCGTCTTTCCGAGTTCGCCGCCGGTGATCAGGATGTCCACCTCCTGGCGGAGCCGCGCGGGACCCTCGAGGTCGTAGCCATCAAACGGTTCTTCGAGCCAGTAGGCGTTGTGCTTTTCGAGTCCGCGCGCGACTTTGAGGGCGGTAGGATAGTCCCAAACCCAGCCGGGACGGACGGCAGTGCGGTCGAGCATGATCTGAAAGGTGGGTCCAACGGCCGCGCGAATCACACCCACGGCATCGCAATCGTCGAGCGGCTTGGGACGCCAGGCGCGCATCTTCAATGCCGTGTAGCCCGACTTCTTGAGGCGGACCGCGAATTCCGCTTGCCGCTCGTAGGGCACATCGGCCTGGTCTTGCCTGCCCGGCCAGACACAGGTCCGGTAGACGCGCAGGCGGTCAGTGGACTGCCCGAGCAGGCGGGCTACGGGCTGTCCGGTCACCTTGCCCATTGCATCCCAGATTGCGTGCTCGACGCCGCTCCAAATCTGGACGCCGCTTTCGCCGCGCTGCATTTGGAGCCGCTTTACATGCTGGTCGATGGCAAACAGGTCCTGGCCGATTAGCGTGGGTTTCACCCAGTTGTCGAGGATGGGCTGGGGACAACCGATAAAGGATGTGCCCGTGACGCCGGAATCGGTGACGACGCGCGACACTGAGTATTGGTAAACGCGCTCGGGGTCAGGCGAGCCGCTACCGTGCGGCACGCGCACGTTGAACGACTCCACTGAGGCGATCTTCACCTTGGGCGCCGCTGCGAGCCGGGCCCGTGTGGCGCCCAGCGCGCTGCCCAATAAGAGCTGACGCCGCGTTAACACTGCGCACGTCCCGTACTGTGAAAGTGTGTAGCCAAAACAGACATTGGTGTATCAAACTCAATCGAGCGATGTCAACTACAGGCTGGCGAACCGCGAGCCTTCCCCCGCCAGTTTCACGAGCAGCGGAGCAGGTTCCCAACCGAAGGCGCGGACACGTTCGAGCACCTTCGCGAGGCCGACGGTGTCGGCATAATGCATCGGTCCGCCGCGCCACACCGGGAAGCCGTATCCGTTGAGGTAAACGATGTCGATGTCGACGGACCGGATTGCGATGTCCTCTTCGAGGATGCGCGCGCCTTCGTTCACGAGGGCGTAGATGCAGCGTTCGACCATCTCCTCCGGCGATACCAGGCGCTGGGGAAGTCCCAGGGCGGCCACGACCTCAGCAGCGGCGGGATTGAGTCCGGACGGCTGGCGCTTTTCGTCGTAGAGATACCAGCCGGCCCGCGTCTTCTGGCCATAGAAGCCCTTTTCGGCCAACCGGTCGTGTGCTTCGGCGTGGCGCACACCGGGTTCTTCGAGGTGTTTGAACTCCTGGCGGATCCGCCAGCCGACATCGAGTCCGGCCAGATCGATTACCGCGAGCGGTCCCATGGCCATTCCCCAGTCGTAGAGAGCCTTGTCCACGGCCTGCGGAGAGTTGCCGTCCTCGGCCAGAAACACCGCCTCCTGCACGTACTGATGGAACATCCGATTGCCGATGAAGCCACGGCAGTTACCCGCCAGCACGCCGACCTTCTTGAGGCGCCGCGCCAGTTCCATCGATGTGACGATTACCTCCGGGCTGGTGGCCTTACCACGCACAATCTCAAGAAGCCGCATCACGTTGGCGGGCGAGAAGAAATGGTGGCCGATTACGCTTTCGGGGCGAGAGGTGGCACCGGCGATGGCATCGATATCGAGCGTCGACGTGTTGGTGGCGAGGACGGCCAGCGGGTGGGCCACTTTGTCGAGTTCCCGGAAAACCTGCTTCTTCAGTTCGAGGTTCTCGAAGACTGCCTCGACGACGATGTCTGCTTCGGCAAACCGGTCGAAATCGAGCACGGGGGTGATCCGGCCCAGCGCGGCGTCGACAAAATCCTGCTTGAGCCGGCCCTTGTCCACGGAGGCCTGGTAGTTCTTCCGGATGGTCGCCATGCCCTTGTCCAAGGCCTCCGCCGATGCCTCCTTGAGCAAGACCGGGATTCCCGCGTTGGCGTACACCATCGCGATGCCGCCACCCATCGTGCCGGCTCCGACAATGGCCGCGCGGGCGATTGAGCGAGGCTGGACGTCCTTGCCGATGCCCGGAATCTTGGCGACTGTGCGTTCGCCGAAGAAGGCGTGGATCATCGCCTTGGACTGGTCCGAATAGAGGCATTCCCGGAACAGTTCCGATTCGATG
>JAEUQD010000392.1 GCA_016789925.1 Bryobacterales bacterium
GTGGGTCTCGACCTCGCCGGCTTCCGACTGGCCCCGCACCGGCTCTTTCAAGAACGCAAACAGCACCAGCCCAAGCAAGACGCCCAGTGATCCGAACAAGTAGAAGCCTGAACGCCAGCCGTAGTACTGGCCCAGGAAGCCAGCCACGGTGCCGCCCGCAATCGTGCCGGCATAGACGCTGGACTGATGCAAGGCGAGCGCCTTGGAGCGCGTATCCTTGCCGTGGTAATCGCTCACCAGAGACATCGATGCGGGAAAGTAGAAGGCTTCGCCAAACCCTTCCAGGGCTCGAAAAAGCACCAGGTGCCAGTACTTCGTCGATAACGCCGTGGCAATCGTGACCAGAGACCAGAAAATCAGCCCGCCGAGAATGAGCGTTTTGCGTGAGACGCGGTCGCCCACAATGCCGGCCAGAGGCGCCGACAGCGCGTAGACCCACATGAACGACGCACCGACGATGCCCAACTGCACGTCGCTCAAATCGAGTTCCGCCTTCAAAAGAGGGAACACGGAGAAAATCGCCTGCCGGTCCGCGTAGTTGAACAGGCACACGAACCACAGCATCCCAACGACAACCCATTTGTACGAGTTCTTCTGCTGCATGACCCCGGCGCAGTTTAGCACGCGGCTAGAGCGGCGAGATGGTTAAGCGCGCGCCCGAACTCACCGCGATACCGGCTTTCAGTTCGCTGCCCAGACGAATTTCTTCGCCACCGCTCGCTGTTTGGACCCGGTACAAACGGGTCTCGTCGACGGTAAACCACACCGCCCACTCGTTCAGGCGCGCGTAGTTCATCTTGAGATGCAGGATCCGGTCGTGGCGAGCCCAATCCAGCCGCAGCTTACCGGTCCAGGGCGTGGCCGACCGAATTCCCACCAGCAACTGACTTCCCTCGCGAGCCGCGCCTAACTCGACGCCCGGACGCCACCCATCCAGCGAACAGCCCTGCGTCTTCATCAAGGCATACAGCAGCGCGGTCCGGGTGAAATTGCCATCTCCATACCAACGCTCCAAAACTCCGTCGGACTTCTGGTAACCGAACAGGATTTGCATTTCCGACTCGATCCAGCCCATCGCCTCGGCGACCGGTTCGCGGTTGACCAGATAGAGAGCACCTTCAATCGCGTCGGCGTAGCCATCCATTGAGCCGCGCTCCCAATCGTATTTTCGGTAGCGCGGAAGGTTGGCAAGAACCTTGGTGACAGCCTCCCGCCACCGGGGCTCGCCTGTCAACTGATGAAAGGCGTAGACGGCCGAGTAAACGTAGCCCCAGTTGTCGGAGAGCCGTTCGTCGGTCTTCCGGACGTCGTTATAGAGCATGCCGTCGGGGTTGGCCGAGGCCAGCACACGGTCCAACATGCGGCGGATGGTCACGCGATCGCGCTCGATCCCCTCGAGCCCCATTTCGGAATACAACGCATGGAGGAGGACCAGACCGACGATAGCCTCGTTGCCGTGGTCGCGCAGGCGGGTGTGCGGCAGATCGCCGTTGCGCGGCAGCACTTCACGCAAGTAATAGTCGGAGATTGCCCGCGACCACGCCAATAACTCACGGTCGCCGGACATCGGTATCAGCCGGAATAGGGCTTGCATGAAATCTCCATCGAGTTCGGCGCCATTATCCCGGGGTGCGCGCAGACGGACGTCGCGCGTCATGTCGAGCATGCGGTAATACCAGGGCGACTCCCCCAGCCACTCCGTCACCGGAGTGAGGCCGTCCTTGGCGTATTCACCGGCGCCAAACAGGCTTGGCTCGCCGAGGACTCCCGTCGCGAAGTCGTAGTTACCCGGAATCCGCGATCCCTTCGTGTTGGTGAAGCGAATCTCGTTGCGGAGCATGTCCATCATGCGTCCGTCAAACAAACCACGGTCCGTGAACCAGGCGGCAAGGATCAGGTACGGATAATTGTCGGCCGCGGAATTATGCGGCGTATAGATTGTCTGCCCGAGCCGGTCGGGCAGCAGCAGCGTCTTGGAATCGGCGTGACGGAGCCAGCCGTGCAACTGCTTCTGTGCCGCGGTGAACGCACGGTCGGCTTCGACGCCGCGCCGCGAAACCGTGTCCCAATCGGCCGCCCACACTAGCGCCGTCAAAAGCAAAAGGAAAGCGATGCGTGTCTTCATGCTCTCATCATGCGACAATCGGGTCTAAAGGAGGATCGATCCACTATGGACCGGTTTGACGAACTCAAGCTCAAATACCAATCTGTGTTGAATCTGATCAAGGGAAGACCCATCCTGCTCGATAACGTGCATCTGCAGGACAACAAGCTGTTCATTAAAGGGCGCTCCGCATCGGAGGAGGCCAAGAACGACGTCTGGAACCAGATCAAGCTGGTGGATGCTGCCTATAGCGACCTGACCTGTGACCTCACGGTCGATACGAGCCTGGCTCCGCCGACGCCTCGCACCTATACCGTGGTGGCGGGCGATTCGCTCTGGAAGATCGCCACCAAGTTCTACGGTAACGGCTCGCAATATCCGAAAATCATCGCCGGCAATCCGGGTCAGTTGAAGGACGAGAAGTCCGTCATCCATCCCGGCGACGTGCTGGTCATTCCCGAATAAACAAAAGGGCGCCGGACGGCGGCAAAACAGCCCGTCCGGCGCCCTTAGTGTTTGTAGAAATGACTTAGGCCGCGGCCTTCGCGACAGGCAGACGCTTGACTCGCGCCAAGCCGAGCACTTCGAGGATTCGGATCGCTCCCCAGGCCGGATCAATCTCGCCGCCCTTCATCGCGAAATGGGCAGCCGTCGGGTATTCGTGGTGATTGTTATGCAACCCTTCCCCACCCGTCAGGAAGGCGATCCACCGGACGTTGGTGGCCATGTTGTCGAAATTCTTATAGCCGATCATGTGGCAAATACTGTTGATGGAGGAGTTCAACAGAATGTAAGCAATGGCGTACAGGACAAACGCCACGCCTCCCCAGAGCCAACCAAAGGACCAAATGAACAGGCTGAGTCCGATCAGTACGCCGTAGCCCTGCGCGGGGATCTTGTCGATCGCTGTCGGCTTGTAGTCCTTCGTGTATTTCGCGACGACGGCCGGGTCGTTAGCCGTGCGCCGATAGTAGATGACGTTGCCGAAGAAGACATGCCACAGTCCGAACAGATACGGGCTGTGCGGATCCCCTTCCTTGTCGGAAAACTGGTGGTGCTTTCGGTGGACCGCTACCCACTCACGCGGGCTGATACCGGTGAACACCGTGAGCCACAGGTGCATCGCAAAAGCGACTGCGGGATGAACTTCCAGACCGCGATGCGTCAGCGTGCGATGCAGGTAAATGGTAGTAAGGAATACGGAAATTTGCAGGACCAATAATGAAACCAGGACCACAGTCAAGGCGAACAAGCTTTTCTCCAACGCTGATGGATTTTCCAACTCCACCCGAAGCGCCTGGGTTGGAATACACCTCGGGCGGGTACGAATGGACTTTCCTTAGCTTATCAGATCCCTTTGGCCAGGAAACCGCCGTCGACCGCAATTACTTGTCCGGTCAGGAAACTGCCGGCGTCGGATGCCAGTAGGATCGCTACCCCCTGAAGCTCTTCCACCGTTCCAAAGCGACCCATCGGCGTCTTCGCCAGGATGGTTTGGGCGCGTTCGGGAATGTCGAGGGCGCGCGTGTTGAGCGGAGTCCGGAAAACGCCCGGTGCGATGGCGTTCACGCGGACGTTGTGCGGCGCCCACTCGCAAGCCAGTTGCCGGGTTAATTGCGCCACGCCGGCCTTGCTCGCCGCGTAAGGAGCCACTTCGTGGAAGCTGACGAAACTCGTTAACGAGGCCGTGTTGATAATCGAACCCGACTTCTGGTGGAGCATCTGGCGGCCGAAAACCTGGTTGGAACGGAAGGTTCCGTTGAGGTTCGTGTCCACAACCCGGTTCCAATCCTCGTCGGTGAACTGCGCGGTGGGATGTTTTTGGAGGACGCCGGAGGTGACTACCAGGACGTCGACCTTATGGAAGCGTTTCAAGGTCTGCTCAAGGAGGTTTTCCATGCTTGGCCGATCGTTCACGTCGCTGGCCACGCGGAGAGTCTTGACTCCCAGTGCTTCAATCTCGTCGGCCTGCGCATTCACTTTCTTCTGGTCGCGGCTGGAGGCGATCACCGCTGCGCCGGCCTTTGCGTAGCCGCGCGCGATGGCTTGGCCAATCCCGCTCGTGCCACCCAGGATCACCGCCACCTTGTGCTTCAAGGAAAACAATTCGTTCAGGTAGGTCATGTCCGCAGAATCGTCAATGATACACTAATGGTCTCCAGGAGTTCATCCCCAATTCCCATTTTATGAAGCTTGTAACATTCGTCCGTCCCGGCGGCGTACCGGAGCCCGGTATCGCTTCCGGAGACCAGATCATACCCCTCGCCGACGCGGGTTTTTCAAGTGTCATTTCGCTCATCGCCGGCGGTTCCGCCGCACTCGAAAGGGCTGCTGCGGTTTCGGGACCAACCATTCCTCTGAACAGCGTGAAGTTGATGGCGCCCGTCCTACGTCCTCCGAAAATCATCTGCGTCGGACTCAACTATCGCGACCACGCGATCGAGTCGAACATGCAGATTCCGCCTATCCCCACGATCTTCTGCAAGTTCCCGACTTCTGTCATCGGGCCAGGCGACAATATCGTGCTTCCACGCAAGTCCAAGCAGCCGGATTATGAGGCGGAATTTGCGTTCGTGATCGGCGAAGGCGGTCGCCGTATCGCCGCCGCCGACTGGCAAAAACACGTGTTCGGGTACATGAACGTCAATGACGTGTCGGCTCGCGACGTGCAATTGGCAACCACCCAATGGATGATGGGTAAGACCTTCGATACGTTCTGCCCGATGGGTCCCTACCTGGTGACCGCCGACGAGATCGCCGACCCGCATGACCTTGACATCTGCCTTACAATTCACGGCGAAGTGCTCCAGCACTCCAACACAAAGCACTTGATTTTCCGGATTCCGGATTTGATTGAATACTTGTCGAGCGTGTTCACGCTGGAACCCGGCGATGTGATTTCAACCGGCACTCCGGCGGGCGTCGGATTCGCGCGCAAGCCGCCCCGCTATCTTCGGGCCGGCGATGAAGTGGTAGTGACGGTGGCCGGGTTGGGCGAGTTGAAGAACCCGGTGGTGGCCGAAGCCTGAAAGCCACAACAAAGAAACGCGCGCAGCACTTCAACCTCTGTGCTGCGCGCTCGAAAACTCCTAAAGTCCTGGCTAGTTGGACGCGCTGACGGCGCTCGGTACAAACATCTGGCTCTGCATCCGGCGAGTCGCCTCAACCAGATTCTGGGCGTGAACCACTGTCGAGCGAAGGTTCCAGGCATAGAGCACAAGATTCACGTGGACCATCGCCATCCCTGACCAAAACAACAGTCCCTGGCGGAAGAGTTGGCCGGCCAGTTCCGGCTGATCTTCCGGAGCG
Source organism: Bryobacterales bacterium (assembly GCA_016789925.1). GTDB lineage: Bacteria > Acidobacteriota > Terriglobia > Bryobacterales > Bryobacteraceae > JADLDI01. The sequence goes on from JAEUQD010000392.1 coordinate 5,414, forward strand.
TGAGCCACCAGAGTCCGCGCTGCCCGGTGCAGGGCGCTAAAATCCTTACCGAGACTACGCAGATAAGCCCGGAAGATGGCCACCCGTTGCTTGCGCAGTTTTCGCTCCAAACCCGGCTCGTAACCTGGCTGAGATCGCAGAAACTCCGCATCTTCTTCCAGTAGCAGCCGAGCCATCGGACCGTATGTCGCGACCGAGAAACCCTCAATTCGCTGTATGTCTTCCTGTCCCACCCCTGGCTCCGTCAAACGACGCAGCAGAAGGTACGACAATGACGCCAGAACTACACTGACCGACGCCACTACTACAACAACACTGTCCATCAGTCCTCCTACGGCCTGTTGGCAACTATGGAGAGGATAGCCGAGTTTGGGGCGGCGCGCAACGTGTTTTTAGGAAACAATGCCGTGAAAATCACCCAATAATTCCCCTGTTTTTACCTTAGTACTAGCAAGGCTTTGGTTTGCTTCGCCGCCTACTGCCGGCCCGCCCGCACCAGCGCCTGGTTGATCGCCTTCAATTGCTCCACCGCTGCGTCAGCTTCCTCACGGTTCCACCGGTGTCCCACCGAAATCGAACTTTCCTGACCCCGCGCGTTCAATCGTACAATCCAGAACAGCAACACCGCATTCCCAATCAGCAGATTCGCCGCGCTTAGCATGATCGTCACATCCTTTTCCAGGACGTTACGGACGAGCAGCAGCACCGATTTGCTCAAAAAGTAAACCACATAACCGATGGCGTAATAGACCACATTCCGGCGCAACTGTACCGGAAACCACATCAAAAAGCCCCCCAGCAGCAGCACCATCAACAGCAAAATGGCGACCACCACCCGATGGAAAACGAAAAAGCCGACCAAGACCGGGTACTTCCGCTCTGCCCCCGGCCCGGTCAGTTCCAAATACGAGAGGACAACCGACAGGACTACCGCCACAGCCAGTCCGATGTACATCACCTGCAGCGCCAGACTCTCAATCCCCTTATGATCAGAAAGTACTATTCCCCACAACTCTCTCAGTACTAGAAAATAGAGCAGCCAGATGAGGGGAGCCGTCAGCATGTACGTGTAGGCGTAGCGCGTACTCTGAAGCGGCAAGGTCAGCAGGACGGCAGTCCGCACGCAATCCACCAACAGAAGCAGAAAAAACCACTTGTATGTCCGGTGCAGCCCTTCCACTGTCATACGCAACAGCAGGACGGAGCTAAGCGCAAGGGAAGCCCAGTTGAGTGGATCCTGGATTGCGGCGAGCCACGACATAAATTACTCAGTAAGCAAGGATACCCTTGCCCCCTTGATTCTATACCGAAACCGCCCGGTTTCGATCCAGATGATTTCGTGCCGGTGACGCATTTATCGCAACCGCGCACCCACGAGTTGCGTCTGACCTGGCGAAAGGGTATCCTCGAAGCGGAGATTCTCGGCAATGCTACGGATGGTTTCCGTTGGACTTGTGTTGGGTGTCCTGAGTGCCGTTGCTCAGCCTGTCGGTGGAGGCTTCGGCCGGATCCAGCCGCCGGGCTCCATCGGCGGTGGTTTCGGGAGCATTATGTTTCCCGGCACGGGTGTTCCGCGCGGCAATCCGAATATCGGCAGTGCGCACATTCAGGGGTTGTCCCGCAGCATTCGCGGGGTTCCTCCTCCGGGGAATCCTGGCGTTCCGATCGTTGTCCCGGTTCCCGTCGTGGTGGGCGGGTACGGGTATGGCTATACCCAAGCGCCGAATGTAACGGTCATCAACGCCCCCCAGCCTTCCCCTACCGTCATCATCAACCAGAATTACACGCCTGACCAGGCACGGCCCGCAATCCGAACCTACCCGGACGGCTCGCTGCCGGATCCGGAACCCTCGGTTTCCTCCTACCAGGCCCCCATCCCGTCGTATCCGGCGCCGGCCACGTCCGCCGTGCAGCGGGAAATCCGCTCGGTCCACAGCGATAAACCGACGGTCTACCTGATTGCGATGCGCGATGGCACGGTCTACTCGGCCTACGCCTACTGGCTCGAAGGCGACACTCTGCACTATGTGACGACGAAGCACTCCATGAATATGGCTTCGCTCTCCCTGATCGATACCGCGCTCACGACGCAACTGAACGAGGAGCGCGGCGTTTCCGTCAAACTCGCCTCGAACTAATCCGGTGCTGCTCCTCCGCTGGCTGGTTGGCCTGCTGTCGGTGTTGGGTTTGGTGGGCTTCTTCTTAATTGTCCTGGTAGGCAAAGGGTTCGAAGTCTACCAGAGCGGGGCTGGCTCGGAGAATCTATCCCGCGCGGCAGGCGTGATTGGCATACCCTTACTGCTGGCGGCCATGCTGGTGTCGGTCTTCCTCCCGGGCTCACCCCGTTTCCTGCACGTGGTGGCCGCGGGGGTGACCGTTGCGACCGTGGTCTGCGCAACGATCATCCCCAGTCATCCGGGAGAAGGGCTTCTGTACGCCGGCTTCTTCGGGCTGTGGTTTCTCTACTACGCATTGACCGTCTGGCTTCGCCCTTGAGACAGGGCGGGCAGCGAAGCGGACTGCCCCATCCAACCCAGCGCGTCTGACCAGGCTTCCACCATCGGCCGCTCGCTGTCCACGTGGCGGCGCAGTTCGTCGCAGCGCACGGCGAGCAGTTGCGTCTTGAATTTCACGCCGAAGTATTGCCGCGGTTCCGCCAGGGGGCGGAAGCCGAACATCCGCTGATAGACCAGCGAGTGCTCTTCCCGCGGGCACGCCACCAACCACGCCACTTCGTAGAATTCAGCCAGGGCGGCCATGTGGCCCAGCAGACGGACAAAGGAGTCGCGGCGTGCCTGAGGTCCGAAACAAAGGCGGCTGGCCTCGACATAGGACTCGCTGGCGATTCTCTGGTAAGCGGGGTGGTCCCCATAAACGTGCTCGACTGGTGAATGGGTCCATCCGCAATCGGGACGCACTACGCTGATCCGCACCGTGGCCAGCGGCTCCTCGGCCTCCCCCTGCACCAGAAAGCTGAAGCTGTTGGGCATCGAGTCGTAGTCGTCCTGGAAGCGCTGGTCTTCGCGCTCGGCAATCGATAGCTTCCGCCGGTAGCAGTGGTACCGCAAGCGGTACACCGCGTCCTGCGTACTCGGGGTGGCGGCAATCGTGCACCGGGTGGCGGTGATCTTGGCTGGGGTCTGGGTGAAGTTCATTGGGTTCTCCTTGCTCGCTGTTGATAGCGGAAGACGAGCGGAGAACCCGCCAAAAAATATTATTCGAGGGCGAAAGCCACCAGGGCGTCGGAGTAGCGGTCGTTGTATTTGTTCCCCCCGCCGGCCGCGACGACGATCAACTGCTTGCCGCTCCGGCTCCGGAATGTCATCGGGTTGGCATGAGCGGAGGCGGGCAGTTTCACGGTCCACAGTTCCTTGCCGTTGTTCTTGTCGAAGGCGCGGAAGCGGCTGTCGTTGGTGGCGCCGATGAAGACCAGTCCACCCGCGGTCACCAGCGATCCCCCAATGTTTGACGTGCCCGTGGGGGGGATGCCCTTCTCGACCAGTTCGTCCACCACGCCCAACACACTGCGCCAGCGGAATTCGCCGGTGTTCATATCGATAGCCGTCAGGTGCCCCCACGGAGGGAGCTGGCAGGGGTTAAGCTTCTGATCCCAGAACCGCGAATTCGGACTGCCTAGCCCAGCCGTCCGGTACGGGATCACGGAACCGTCGGGCCGTTTCACCATCCGCGTCACGAAGCCGATATCCATCGAGTTCACATAGAGCGTCATCGTTTCCGGATCAAACGACGCGCCGCCCCAGTTGGCCCCGCCGTTGGTGGACGGAAACAATACGGTGGGCTTGAGGCCGATGGGGGTATAGAGGTTGCCAAAAACCGCGCCCTCAATCAACTTGGCGCAATAGGCCCGGCTTTCCGGGGTCACATTGGTCAGTTCTTCCGGGCGAAAGCTTTGGCGCGTGAAAGGGGGCGGCTTGACCGGAAACGGCTGCGTCGTCCAGGCTTCCTCGCCCGGAATCTCACTGGCCGGAACCTTTCGCTCCTCGATGGGGAACAGCGGCTTCCCCGTCACGCGGTCGAAGACAAATACCCACCCGGTCTTGGTGATCTGGGAAACAGCCGGTATCTTTTTGCCGTCGCGAATGACGGTGATCAGGTTGGGCTGGGCGGGCAGGTCATAGTCCCAGATATCGTGGTGGATCGTCTGGAAGTGCCACAGACGTTTACCGGTATTGGCGTCCAAAGCAACCAACGAATCTCCGAACAGGTTGGCGCCCTTACGGTCGCCGCCATACATGTCGGTGGCCGGAGACGTGAGTGGCAGGTAGACGATACCCCGCTGTTGGTCCACCGACAGGATGGACCAGGCATTCGCGCCGCCCCGGTCTTTCCACGACTCCTGCGCCCAGGTGTCGTTGCCAAACTCGCCGGGCCGCGGAATCACATGAAAGCGCCAGACGAGCTTTCCCGTCCGGGCATCGAAGGCGCGCACATCGCCGGAAGGTCCCTTGGGCTCGCCGTCCGCCGCCAGCGATCCGCAGATGACAAGGTTCTTATAGATCGCGGGCGGGGAGGTCATCCCGTAGCCCGAGCGCGGATACTGGTCCGCCACGCCGGCGCGCAGATTGATCGACCCGTTGACGCCGAACGACGGGTCGGGTTCCCCGGCTTGGGGATCGATGGAAAACAGGCGCGCATCCAGAGTGCCGTAGAACAGGCGCTTCTTCTTCCCTTCCCGCCAGATGGCGGCGCCGCGGCTGATGTAGAGGTTGTAGATGCGGTTCTGGTCGAGTTTCGGGTCGAAGGCCCACTTCTGCTTGCCGGTTTCCGGATCCAGCGCGATCAGGCGGTTGAACGGAGTCGTGACATACATGACGCCGTCATCCACCAGCGGAGTCCCCTCGAACGCGCTCCGCGTCGGCAGCGTCTTGCCGTCGCTGACATCGCCCGTATGAAAGGTCCAGGCGACCTTCAGCTTACCGACGTTGCCCGTGTTGACCTGTTTCAGCGGGGAATACTTCATTCCGCCCGAATCGCCCCCGTAATAGGGCCACTCCTGCCCCCAGAGGACACAGCCCGCGAAAACCAGAAAAATGCCGCGCATCCTCAACATCATATTCCCGGGCGCTTGCGCTCGGCACCGCGCATGCTCAATGATGAAACTCCATGGAACATTTTGACGCCGTTGTTGTCGGCAGCGGATTCGGCGGATCGGTCATGACCTACCGTCTGGCCGAAGCTGGTCTCAGGGTGTGTCTTCTGGAACGCGGCAAGTCGTATCCGCCGGGGTCGTTTCCGCGGTCGCCTCACGGGATGAAACAGAATTTCTGGGACCCGTCGGCCGGGCTTTACGGGATGTTCAGTATCTGGTCGTTCCCCGGCACCGCCGCACTCGTCTCCTCCGGCCTTGGCGGTGGCTCCCTGATCTACGCCAACGTCCTCATCCGCAAAGACGAAAAGTGGTTCACCGACCAGAAGGCGGACGGCACCTACGTGCCTTGGCCGGTTGACCGGAAGACGCTCGACCCCCACTACAGCGTGGTCGAGAAGATGATGAACGTCCAGCAGTACCCCTTCCATCGCGCCCCTTACAATCGCACGGCCAAGACCGCGGCCATGCAGGAGGCCGCCGGAAAGCTGGGCCATCACTGGCAGTTGCTGCCGCTGGCCGTGTCCTTCCGGACCAGGCAAGTGGACGACTGGCGAACTCCCGACGACACCAACAACCCGCCGGAGTTCGGCGCGCCCATTCAGGAACCGGCGAAGAACCTGCACAATGCCCACCGCTGCACTTGCCGCCTGTGCGGGGAATGTGACATCGGGTGTAATTACGGCTCGAAGAACACGCTCGACTTCACTTATCTCTCCGCCGCGACCCGGCTGCCGCGGCCCGCCGACATCCGTACCCTGTGCGAAGTCAAATCGTTTGACCGTGCCGCCGACGGGCGCTTCCACGTCCGGTATGTGCGCCATGCCGAGGGCCGCACCTCGCACGACGCCTCACCGGAGCAGGTCACCGCAAGCAAGCTCATCATCTCCGCCGGAACGTTCGGCAGCAATTACCTGCTACTCAAGAACCGGGCCGCGTTCCCGGGTCTGGGGTCCCAACTTGGCCGCCGCTACTCGGGCAATGGCGACCTGTTATCGTTCATCCTGCGCGCCACCGGACCCGATGGGAACTGCCGCCACATCGACGCCACCTACGGTCCGGTGATCACCTCCGCCATCCGCGTCAGCGACGCCCTCGACGGCAACGGCGCCACCGGGCGCGGCTTCTATGTCGAAGACGGCGGATTCCCGTCGTTCCTTGCCTGGCTGCTGGAAACCGCTTCGGGCCTGCCGGACGATCTCCGCCGGACCTACGAGTTCGGCAAACGCTTGCTGATGGCGCGGATTGGGATCGACCTGAACCCGGACCTCGCCGCCGACCTCTCGCGCCTCATCGGCGACTGCGTTACGTCCAACAGTTCCTTTCCCGTGTTGGCCATGGGCCGCGACAACGCCACGGGAACGACTACGCTCAAAGGCAAGTACCTCACCTGCGACTGGAAGCGCCAGGATTCCGATGAACTCTACCGCCGCATCACCGACACCGGACAAAAGATCGCGGACTCCCTCGGCGCGCGCTACCAGGACAACCCCGCCTACGAGTTCTTCAACCAGGTGATGACCGCGCATCCGCTGGGAGGATGCGCCATGGCGACTCGCAAAGGCGAGGGCGTCGTCAACGAGTGGGGCGAGGTCTTCGATGAACCCGGCCTCTACGTCGCCGACGGCTCCATTCTTCCCGGACCCGTGGGTCCCAACCCGGCGTTGACGATCGCGGCCTTGGCCGACCGTTTCGCCACTCATATTGTCGAATCGCGGAGGTAGTCATGAAACGTTCCCTGATCCTGGCCGGCGGCGGCATCAAAGTCGCCTTCCAGGCCGGTGTCCTGCAAGTCTGGCTCGACGAAGCCGGGCTGAAGTTCGACCATGTGGATGCCGCCTCGGGCGGCGTCTTCAACCTCGCCATGCTGGCGCAAGGCATGTCCGGCGCCAGGATTGCCGACAACTGGCGCAACCTCAATCCCCGGGCCGGGATCTCGTTTGACGTCTCGGAACTGATCAAGCTGGGCTATGCCGAGTCGCTATTCACCCTCGAGAACTTCCGCCGCCACGTGTTCACCGGCTGGGGGCTCGATTGGGACCGGATTCGCGCATCGCCGCTGGAAGCCACCTTCAATGTCTTCAACTTTTCCTCGAAGGAACTCGAGGTGATCGAGCCGGCCCAGATGAGCGAAGACCTCCTGGCCGCCTGTGTGTCGCTGCCCATGTGGTTTCCACCTGTCAGGATCAACGGCCAGACCTACATCGATTCCGTGTTCATCACCGACGCGAACATCGAAGAGGCCATCCGGCGCGGGGCCGACGAGTTGTGGGTGATCTGGACGGTGTCCGACAAGGACGAGTGGAACGACGGATTCGTCGCCAACTACTTCCAGATCATCGAGACCTCCGCGGTGGGCCACTATCGCGCCATTCTCAAGCGCATCCGGCTGAACAACGAAGCGATTGACCGTGGAGAACGCGGCGAGTTCGGCCGCCCCATCGCCGTCCGCGAACTCAAGGCGGACGTGGCGCTGCACTACCTGATCAACTTCTCGCAGGACCGTTTGGCCGAGACCGTTAACCTCGGCGTTGAGCGCGCCCGTCAATGGTGCCGCGAGCAGGGAATCCCGCTCAACCACACGGCGCCGGCGCCCGTGGAGACACCCGTACGGTCGTCCGTGGCCTTTACCGAGGAGATGAAGGGCTACGTCACCTTTGGCGAGACCGATTTCGATCGGGGTTATCAGCAGGGGCGGAAGGACGACACGTTCCTCATGTTCCATCTCACCATCTCTACCGCCGACGTCGATCGCTTTGTCAAAGACCCCGCCCACGACACCGACGATGTCACCGGGTGGGTCCGCTGCGACGCGCTCGGTGGGCAGTTACCGGTCCAGAAGGGCCGCTTCAACCTGTTTGTCGACCAGCAGGATCCCGCATTCAAGAAGATGCTTTACCGGCTCTTCTTCCGCGACTCAGTGGGCAACCCCGTCACCCTCACCGGGTTCAAGCGCGTGAAGGACGATCCCGGGCACGACCTTTGGTCCGATACCACAACCCTCTACGTCCGGCTCCTCAAAGGGCACGTACAGGAAGTTGACGAGAAGACCACCCCGGAATTGGGGGCCGGGATTCTCGTCATCCAGCCGCTGGACTTCCTGCGACAGCTCACGACCTTCCGCGCCGAAGCCCCGGGCGGAACCGTGGGCGACAGGGTGTCTGCCCTGGCGCGGTTCGGCCGCTTGTTCTTCGGCAAGCTTTGGGATACTTACGGCCGTCGCATTCTCAGTTCCGGACCCTTTTGAGGGATCGTTACTTCTAACGTGTATTAGAGACGGCGCACCCGCACGCGCTTGTATTCGATCCACTTGCCGTTGGCGTGCGCCTGGAACTCGATGAACCCGGGATCGAGTTTCTCAAGCTTGTCGTAGAACATCACGTCCTCCCCATTGACGCGGACCAGAGCCGTGGCGTCCTTCACGATCAACTGGAAGAAATACCACTGTTCCGGCTCCACCCGCGGGTAGGTCGAGCGCTTGAAGTAATAGAGCGATCCCGTCGGGTAGTGCGCCTCTTCCACGTCGTGCAACTGGATCTCGTACCAGTCACGGTGTCCTTTCGAGCGGAAAAGGACGCCACCGTTGTGGTGCACGGCCCCGCGAATGTACATCTGCAGTTCAAAGTCGCGGTACTTCTCCCGGGTGGTCAGGTTGCCCAACCCATCGCCGCGCAAGATCGGACCCAGCGCTTCGTATTTCGCCGGGAAGCGTTCATGCAAATCGGTAAGTGTCCAGGCCCGAGTCATGTCGGCAGGCTGTTCGTAGAGAACGTCCCATTGCTGCTTCGAGGGCAGTTCGGTCACCTTGACGTTACGAAAGCGCATCGGGTAGCTGAGCGTCTCGAAGCCGATATAGCCACTCCGCAACCGGTTCCGCAGTTCAGGCATCGAGTCCAAATTCAAGTCGTGAGTCATCTCGCCGTTGGACCACACCTGAAGGTCGGGCCAGTCGAGCCGGATGCGCATCGCGTTCCACTGCCCCTGGTTCTTCACATTCACCAGCTTAGGTGCGACAAAGGGAAAGATCGCGCCGGGTGAGTTCCCGCGCATATCCTTGTCCTGCTGATGAAAGAGGCTCACCTTGAAGCCGCACCAGGCTTTGCGGAACCCGTGGTCCGGCGCGGAGAAGTAGACGCCGCCGTCCATCCAGCCTTTCAGGAAGTACTCGAATTGCAGATCGAAATTCTCGAAGCGCTTGTCGTAGCGCAGCCAGGCCGGGAAGCCGGCCGACGGGCTGCCGATGATCGCGCCTTCACCGACGTAGTAGGCCGATTCGGGACCTTGCTGGACGGACCATCCCTTAAGAGAGGTTCCGTCAAACAGAGGGGTCTCGCCATTGGCGTGTAGCAGCGCGGGCGAGGCGGCGAGAAGCCGGCAGAAGGTGCGTCGGTCCAGTTT
>JAEUQD010000420.1 GCA_016789925.1 Bryobacterales bacterium
AACAGATCGTTGAAGTCTGAGTTCATCCGCCCCACCCAGCCGCCGGGAATGCACATCCACTACCATCTGCCACGCCGCTTCCATGATCGCCGCAGGTCCCAAGCGCTGCCAGTATTCGATGTCGAACGACCGGTCCATCTCCTGTAAGCGACCGTACCGCTCCATCACAAACCCATCCCGCGGCGGCGTCTCTGGTTTGGGCTTCACTCCCACAGTTTACCGCCGCGCTTGAGTCATTGAGCACGTCGGCGGAGCCTATTCCTGGAGCAGTCTACCTACTCAGTCGCAGCCTCCGCAGCCAGCCTGGCGCGCCCGCGCCATTTCACGTCATCCGCTAAGCGGCGCACGGAATCCTTCGTGATGCCGCCGATATCCCGGCCCGCGCACGTTCGCGGCTCTCCCACAGCGACAAGGGATCGGCCAGCGCGTCCTCTTCCCGAACATAGCGGCCGCTCTCGATGCCTTGGCGGACAAAAGCCTTCTGATCGTCAGTGAGATGTACTTCCCTGCCCGATTCCATTCTGTCAATCAGGCCTACTGCCCTAGCGGAGAGCCAGGTTCTCGTAGCGGATCTTGCCGCCGACCACGGTGTAAATCACGCCGGTCGAAAGGATCTCATCTTCCGGCGCGGTCAGGATGTCCCTGGACAGTACCACGATATCCGCGAGTTTGCCCGGCTTCAGGGCTCCCTTCAGGTCCTCTTCAAAAGCGGCATGGGCGGTCTGAATGGTATACGAGCGGAGCGCCTCTTCCCGTGACATCCGCTCATTCGGATAGAAGACCGAACCGTCCTTCAGCCGGCGGCTCACGCTTGCGTAGAATGAGGCGATCGGGCTTACATCCTCCACTGGAGCGTCCGTGCCGTTGATGACCACGGCGCCGCTCTTCATTAGCTTCTGCCAGACATAGGCGCCTTCGGCGGCGCGCCGGGGCCCGAGCCGCTCGCGGACGTATGGCGCATCGGACGTGCAGTGGATCCCCTGCATGGACGCGATCACACCGAGTTTCCCGAAACGCGGAATGTCGTTGGGATGGATGTGCTGTGCGTGCTCGATGCGCCAGCGGAGATTCCGGCGGTCGGGGTTGGCACGGAACGCCGCCTCAAACAAATCCAGCACTTCCCGGTTCGCGCGGTCGCCGATGGCGTGAACGCACAACTGATATCCGTGACGGATCGCCAGTTCGGCGGTTTGCCGGATATCCGCCGGATCTTCGGTGTTCAACCCGGCCGGCGCCGGCGCGCCCGGTGGAAGATCGGAGTACGGTTCCAGTAACCAGGCGCCTCGCGGTCCAAGCGCTCCATCGATCGACCGCTTGATCGCACGCACCGTCAGATGATGACCGGCGGCGCCGATCGTGCGGTAGCGTTCGAGATTCTGAGCGAGTTCGGTGTTGGATGCTCGCAGCATCACCCATAGCCGCATCTTGAGATCGCCGCGTTCCGCCATCTCCTTCATGCGATCCACGGTTGCGAACGACGAGCCCGCGTCCTGGAAACTGGTGATCCCGTTGGCGAGGCACTCGTCCACGGCGAGTTCGAGTGCGCGGCGTTCGTCGGCAGCCCGGTCCGCCGCGGACCGCTTGGCCTGCCACTGCCCGTGGGCCGCCCGCAAGGGTCCCTGTGCACGCTCGATCAAGGCACCCGTTGGTTCTCCCGCCGGATCTTTCAGGATCGTGCCCCCGTTCGGATCGGCGGTGTTCCGGTGAATTCCCGCGGCCTGGAGCGCGGCGGCGTTCGCGAAGGCGGCGTGTCCGCTGGCATGGCTCAAGAGCACCGGATTTTGCGGTGATACCTTGCTCAGCGCCGCGTGGACCGGAAAGCCCTGGACATTCGGTTCGGGCGTGCGGGTCCACTTCGATTGGTGCCATCCCCGGCCGATGATCCAATCGCCAGACTTGGCACGCTGGACCGCGCGTTGCACGATGGCCACGATCTCGTCCCAGCTTCTCGCTTCACGCAGGCTGAGGTTCATCCGAAACTGCCCGAGACCCGCGAAATGGCCGTGTCCCTCGATGAATCCCGGAATCGCGAGACGGCCCTTCAAGTCGACGATCTTCGTGGCCGGTCCCGCCATACGCTCGATTTGGGAGTTGGAGCCAACCGCGGCGATTCGATCTCCACGCACGGCGATCGCCTGCGCCACGGGAGTGTCCCGTTCGAGAGTGACGATCTTGCCGTTGCGAAGGATCAGGTCGGCAGGCTGTGCGCCGAGACCGAGCACGCAGACAGTGGCAGCGAGCAAGAGACGGGCGCTCATGGTTCTCAGATTACCGCGGGTTACCGGTCGGGGCCGGTGTCTCAGCTATGCGGTCCTTATACTAAGGACAAGGTCCGCCACTTCGATCACGAAGGATTACCCAAAGGCTCGTGTCTTGATAGAAGCGCTCCGCATTTTGAAGCAGGGACGGGCTTATCTGCGCTTTGCCGCCGGATTGCCCGGGTTCCTGCGCAACCCCATCACTCTCGCCGAGGCTGAAGGGCTCATCCGCCAGGGCATCGAGCAGCGCGAGGAGAGCTTCCTTCGGCTTGTCGAGCGCGGCGTCCTGTCCCGGCCGCTCAGTCCCTACGCCCGGTTGCTCCGACTCGCCCGTTGCGAGATGGAGGACCTGCGCGGCATGGTGCGCCGCCAGGGTCTCGAGGCTACCCTCCGTTCGTTGCGCGCAGCCGGCGTCTACATCACTTTCGACGAAATGAAGGGCCGCGAGCCCATCGTTCGTGACGGCGATTCGTTCGCCGTGACCACCGAGGACTTCGGAAATCCGTTGCTCAGGCCTGCCTACGAGGCGGAAACCGGCGGCTCGACCGGCGCGGGTTCCCGGGTGAGCCAGGATCTCGATCACCTTGCGATTCAGTCCGCCCACCTGATGCTGCTGTTTCATGCCCACGGCGTGCTCGACGCTCCGCAGGCCGTCTGGCGCGGTATCCTGCCCGATTCGAGCGGTTTGAACAACATGCTCCGCGGCGCACGCCACGGACGCATCCCCGCCAAGTGGTTTGTCCCTTTGCCGCGCCACGGCGCCCGCCCCGCCTGGCGCTTCCAACTCGTCACCTACGGGTCCGTCGTTCTCTCCCGCCTCATGGGTGTTTCCCTGCCCTGGCCCGAAATGGTT
>JAEUQD010000426.1 GCA_016789925.1 Bryobacterales bacterium
GCGGTAGTGCCAGCCTTCGCCCGGCAGGAGCGCGGCCGGTACCGATTCCGTGGCGTTCCAGTGAGTGCTGGTGGAGGCTCGGGCGGAGGCGACCAGTTGCTGGGCCTGGCATTGCCGGGCGGCGAGGCGGAGCGGCGGATAGTCGACCGGATTGCGGGGCTCGAAGCCATCGCGAATGGCGGCGATCGCGGAATCGCAATTGTTTACCTCGCGGCGTTCGCCGGAACGGAACACCACGAAGGGCGGATTGAAGGCTTCGCGGGTATCGAGGTTGGTCCAAACGGGTAGAGCGGGCTGCCGGTGGCAGGCGGTTTGGAGGAGCAGGAGGACGAGCAGCCAGATCACGTGGTCAATCGATTGAGCTTGCCGGTCAGGAAGTCTTTGTTCTTGTCGCCCACCCAGTAGCGTTCGCCGGCGATGCACCAGATGAACTCGAGGGGCTCGGCTTGCGAGAAGACGGGGTGGTAGTTGAGGAAGGGGATCGTCACGATGTCGCCTTCGGCGACGGAGTGGACGAAGCTGAGCGACTCTTCGGTTTCGTAGACTTCCATGGCGCCGCTGCCCTTGATGAAGATGTAGGCTTCTTCCTGGTCAGTATGGTTGTGCGGAGGCCAGGAGCGGGCGTAGGGTTCGAAGAAGGTGTAGCCGGCGACCAGCTTGTCAGCCGCTTCGCCGACGTCGAACATGAGGTAAACGTTCTTGCCCTTGAGCCGGCGGATGCGGTCGTCCCGCTGGGAGAGTTCGGCGAAGCGGCTGACGTGGAAGGGATGGCGGTTGGCGGCGGTGGCCGAGCACTGGATGAGCGCAGCCGGCTCTCCGGCGGCGATCGAGAACGGAGTATCGAGCGGGAGGTAGAGGACGTCGTAGGGCGCGAGCGTGATTTGCCGGTTGTCGACGGCCACGGTGGATGAGCCCTTCCACTGGAAGAGGAGAGATTCACGCCCGGTCATGGTGGTGGAGGCGGACTGCGCGCCCGGTTCCAAGCGCCACTCAGCGCATTCGAGCCAGTGGAGATTCGCCTGTTGAGGAGTGAAGCGCTGGATGATCCGGACGCCGCCGCTGGCGGCACGAAAGAGCTGACCGGGGAGAACGGACATAACCGATCACTTATTGTCGCCCAGGCGGACGGCGCCGGCGTATCCGGTCATTTCGAGATAGCCAACGCCGGTGACCGGCTTGCCGCGGAGCGCGCCGCGATAGTCCATAGCGCCTTCCCAGTAGGCGGCGGTCAGCTTCGATTTCAAAACCAGTTCCTGGTTCGCGAGCGGCGTGGAGGCGTCGAGCGTGAGGTTGAGCGAAGGGATTTCGATACGCCAGCGCAGCGGATATTCGCCGCCGGTCTTCGGGCTGCGCCACATGCCGCTGTAGGTGAGCTTCATATCTTCGGAGCGGAGGTGGCGAGGGCGTCCACCGGGGTCGGTGTAGGTGCCGTGGGAGAAGGGGTCGAGCGAGCCATCGGCGCGGCGGATGCGGGCGATCATCAACTCTTCGCGCGAGTCGAGTTGAATGCTGAACCAGTCCCAGCCGGTTTGTTCCTTGGTGAGCTGGTTGGTGAAGAATTCGTGGTCCATCCACGCCGTGCCTTCGACCTCGAATCTTGTGTTTTCGTAAATGAGCGTTCCGCGGGGTTCCAGGCGCGTGAACGAGACGTAGTGGGAAGCGCGGCCTTCGCCGGAGGCTTTTTGGCTGACGCCGTTTTCGCCGTGGATGACGGGCGGCTTGCGGGTGTCGAGTTTGAGGTCCAGACGGAAGTTATCGGCGACCGCCTGAAGACGGTCGAGGCGGGCTTCCCAATTGCCGTTCCAGATGCGGCCTTGCGCGAGGTCCGCGCCGGCCAAGCCGGGACCGGCGCGGTTGATGCGCTCGGAGTGGAAGAACTTCTGGCCCTGAATGTCGGAGAGCGTCAGGTGGGCAACCCAGAGGTCAGTGGCGTCCCACACATGAGCGGCTTTGCGGTTTTCGGATGTAGCGGCGCGGAAGAAGGTGAGTTCGAAGCCGAAACGCCGGCCGGCGGGATCTTTCAGATTGCCCGTGAAATACCACCATTCGGTTTGAAAGTCCGGGTGCGAGAAATGGTCGCGCGGGAATTCGTACTGATAGCCGGGCTTGGCGATGGCGTAGGTCAGGAGGAGGATGAGGGTCTTCATTCTTCGTGGATGACCTCGATGGGATTCAAGCGGGTGGCGATACGGGCCGGGTAGAGTCCGGAGAGGATGGTGGCGAGGTAGATGAGCGAGATCGCGCCGAGGAGCAGGGCGACGGGCCAGTGGAACTGGATGGTCCAGCCGAAGGACTGGACGTTGATGACGTAGATGAGGATGAGCGAGAGGAAGTAGCCGAGGGTGAGGCCGACGGCGTTGGCGAGCAGGCCGAGCATGCCGGCTTCACAGAGAATGAGGCGGCGAATCTGCCCGGCCGATGCGCCGAGGAAGCGGAGAAGGCCCATCTCGCGGCGGCGGTCGATCACCAGGGCGAGCAGCGCGCCGGCGACGCC
>JAEUQD010000456.1 GCA_016789925.1 Bryobacterales bacterium
TCTCATCTCTATTAAGCACACGGCCGGTTACCGCGATGTCCGCGAGCAGTTCTACGGCTCCAAGGGATTACTAGAAACCGCGCGCACCTACTACCGGCTGCATGGTCCGCTCCCGACGGCCCGCTATCCGAACGCCGACGACCTGCGCGACCGCTCGCTGATCCAAAAACAGGATTCCCCTCGCGAAATCACGATTGACGCCGTCGAGGCATTCTTTAAGTCGATCGTCGAGCGGAAACCTTACAATATGACAAAGACGTCCGCTGAGAGCACGCTCACCGCGTTGCTTGGCCGAATGGCCATCGAGCGGAAACGCGAAATCACTTGGGAGGAGCTACTTCGCTCATGAAACTCTGGTGGCTCCTGCTGCCGCTGGCGCTCTGGCCGGCGGCAGCAGCCCCCCCTCATATTGTCTTCGTGCTCGGCGATCACGAGTATTCCGGCGAAGTGACGCTGCCGCTGATGGCGCGCGAGCTGGAGCAGAAATACGGGTTCCGCTGCACGGTCCTCAAATCCGCGCCCGACCAGAACGGCGAGACCGACATCCCAGGCCTGGAAGCACTCCAGCGGGCCGACCTCGCGGTCTTCTACCTGCGCTGGCGTCGCCTGCCTGCCGGCCAGTTGGAGCACATCGATTCCTACGTCAAGTCGGGCAAACCGCTGTTGGGACTGCGCACCACTTCCCATTCGTTCAACTACCCCAAGGGCGATCCGCTGGAAAGTTGGAATCGCTGGGCCGCGACAGCTTTTGGAGCGCCCCCCGGTTGGGGCGCGGACGGCCATACCCATTTTGGGCATCGCGCCAGCACTGACGTCAGCGTCATCCCTGCCGCCCGTAACCATCCGGTACTCAAGGGCGTTCAGCAAGAGTTCCACGTCCGCAGTTGGCTCTATCGTGTCGGCCCTAAATGGCCTCCCGCCGACGCCGCACAGCTCCTGATGGGGACCGCCGTCGATCCGGACAAACCCGCCGAGCCCAACCCGGTGGCCTGGACGTGGCGCAACAGCTTTGGGGCACGTGTCTTCTTCACCACCATGGGGCATCCGGAAGATTTTCAAGTCGAATCGTTCCAGCGCCTGCTGGTGAACGCAATTCACTGGACCCTCCAGCAAAAGCCGCGATGGCGCGGCCCCGTTCCAATTCAGGTTCCGTACCGCGGGATGGTAAAGACAGCACCGTAGACTTGTATGAGCTATCCCACGGTCACGCTGCCCGGCGCAGTACCCGCAGCGCTGTTCCAGACCGACGACAAGGGCGGCTTTGCCTATGCGAATCCCGCCTGCCTCCGCTTGCTCGGCCGGCCCATGGACGAATTAATGGGAGACGGCTGGCTCAACTGCGTTCGCCTGAAGGACCGCGCCCGTGTTCTCGAATCCTGGCAGCAAGCCGTCACCTCACGATCCCCATACGCAGAGGACTTCTGTGCAGTTCACGCCAACGACC
The DNA here is from genome assembly GCA_016789925.1 of Bryobacterales bacterium. Classification (GTDB taxonomy): domain Bacteria; phylum Acidobacteriota; class Terriglobia; order Bryobacterales; family Bryobacteraceae; genus JADLDI01. The sequence continues at coordinate 1,445 of JAEUQD010000456.1, forward strand.
GCCTCACCTGGGTGCGCATGACGGCAGATCCCTGCTGTCACCCGGACGGTTCGTTCGCGGGCCACGCCGGATTCTTCATTGATATCTCGGAGCAGCGCCGGCTCAGCATGTTCTTGCAGGAGGCCGAGCAGCGCCATGAGCAGTCCGCTCACGAGCTCCAACGGTTCGCCTTCTCCGCCAGCCACGACCTTCAGGAGTCTCTTCGCGTGATCGGCACGTTCAGCGAATTACTGATTCGCTCGCTTCCCGCCGAACCGGCCAATGAGACCCAAGTGTTCCTCGGGCATATCCAAACCGGGGTGGAGCAGATGCGCACCCTCGTCGAGGGTTTGCTCGATTACTCCCGCGCGATCCATCCGGGACCATGGGACACGCATATGGTTCCGCTCACGGTGCCGCTCAGCTTGGCAACCGAAGCCCTCAAGCCTCGCATCGAATCCACCGGCGCCATCATCACCTGGGACAATCTACCCAAAGCCCAGGTCAACCAAAGCCGCTTTGTCCAACTGTTTCACGAACTGATTGAGAATTCGCTGATCTATTCGGCGCAACCGCCGCGTATTCATATCTCCGCCGAACAGCATGACGAGGAGTGGGTCATCTCCGTACGAGACAACGGGGTGGGAATCGATCCCGACTATCAACAGCAGATCTTTCAGGTATTTCAGCGGCTGCACAGCCGCTCGGAATCACACGGCCATGGCATCGGCCTGGCGGTGTGCAAAGCCATCGTCGAGCGTCACGGTGGCGTAATGTGGGTAGACAGCGAGCCCGGCCAGGGTGCGACCTTCCGGTTCACGCTTCCGGCACGTTAGCTCTTGGCTTCCGCCAGCGCCGGCTTCCGCCCGGGTTCAAGATCGCACGCTACCGAAAAACCGCGGCCATTGAGGAAGTCCTGCATGCCCGCTTCCGAGCACAACAGATCCCGCAGCGTGGTCTTGCCAAGGACGTCGTGCAAAACAGCCTGCACGGTGTTCCAGAGCACGCGCAACGAACAATCGACGGCGTGGCTGCACACGTCTTGCCGTCCCGAGTGGCGCTCACAAAACCGCGAACTGAAGAACTGGCCACCCAGCAGATCGAGCACTTCGGCCACCGTGATCGCCTCCGGCCGCCGCGAAATCGTATACCCGCCGGACTGTCCCCGCTCGCTGTGAACCAAGCCCCCCATGCGCAGCAAACGCATCAGTTTCGCCACGTTCGGAATGCTCAAACCTTCCGCACGGCTGATCTCGGGGATGGTCATCGATTCCCCTTCCGGGATCCGTGCGAGATGCAGAAGGCAACGCAGGCCGTATTCCTCCTGAGCACTCAGCTTCATAGCTGTATTGTAACCCTACATCGCGGACTCCCGTCTCCGATTCCGTGACGGCTAGAACCGTAGCCTGAGTTCGTACCGCAAGACACGGCCACCGCCATCGGCGAATCGAGGCTGAAGAAACTGGCCCGCCGGCGAACTGAACACGTTGGCCGCAATCGCCTGCGGTCCCCCGGCGAACGGACTCACACTCGGCGACGCATACTGCGGGTGGTTAAACACGTTGTAGGAATCGCCGCGCAGTTGCAGTTGCCAGCCTTCAGTCAGCCGGATACTCTTCGTAACGGCGATATTGAAATTGTTAATGCCCGGCGTGAATTCCAGGTTGCGTCCCGCGTTGCCAGGCCGGCTTGGCTGGCGTTGTCCGGCAACAAACCTCACCCCGATGTAGCGGGCCGTGGACGGATCGATGGCGGCATTGCCTCGATCCGGATTGACGTAGCCCGTCGGGCTGCCGGCGTTTGGAATGGCCCGCGTCCCCGGTATGCCGTTTGGATTGAAGTCCGGCCGGTCCGCGACGCTCCCGCCCAGTCCGTCGGCGTCCACGCCATTCAGCACGTTCAGCGGAACCCCGCTTTCAAACGTTGTGATCCCACTCAACTGCCAACCGCCGCCGAGGCGGCCCAGCAGCCCGCGCTGCGACCGGTAAAAGGGCAGTTCGTACAGGTAGGCAAACACGGCCCGGTGGGTGCGGTGAAATGTGGAAAGTCCGCGGTCCAATCGTAGTCCGCCAAACATCGGGGGGACTCCCTGCGCCAGCGGCGAGTTGGCTGCGGCGATGTTGTACGCCTCGCTGCCGTTGTCGATCAATTTGGCGAAGGTGTAGGCCGCCGTGAACTGCAAGCCGCCGCTGAAGCGTTTGGTGGCCAGCATCTGCAACGAGTGATAGTTGGAATCGCCCCCGTTGGTGCGGTGCGAACGCGGCCCCTGGAGGCTGTCCAGGCGACCCGTTCTCCGCTCCGCCGGGATGGCCACGGTACTCTGCGGCAGCACTTGCAGGTCACCCGGCACGAGTGGATTCTGATCTTCGGTGAGAAACAGGCGCGTGCCCTTGGAGCCGACGTAGCTGACGTCGTAGATGATGTTGCCCGGCAACTGCCGCTGAATGCCGAACGACCAGCGCTGCACGTACGGATTCCTCAGATTCCCGGACATCAGGTTTTGGTTATCGGCCGGACTGGCCGCCCGCGGCGTCGCCGGCAGCGACCGCAACGCGCCGGGCAATCCGCGCGGCTGCGACGTTGTGGAAGCGATGATCGTGGAAATCACATTGGGCGTCGAAGTCTGGGCGTTGGATGCGATGTTATTGAAGAACGAATCGTAGCCGACTGTGTATCCCGTCCGGACCACCGTCTTCCGATTGCCCATCAACTTGCCCAGGATCCCGTCCTGGAAAGAGGGCGACCACGCCAGTCCCACCGAGGGAGAGAAATTGTTCAGATCGCGCTTTACCTCCGAGGGGTCCATGAACGACCCGCGGAACGTCACCGGGTCCACATCAAACAGTGCTCCCGCCGCGCTTTTGTAGAGCGAGTTCATCGGTGTGCCGAAGTACTCGTAGCGCAGCCCCAAGGTCAGCGTCAGCGACTGCGTGGCCCGCCACCGGTCTGTCCCGAAGAACGCCAACCGCTTCAGGCTCGGGTAATAGACCGACGTGCCAAAATCGCGCTGCACGGCTCCGCCGGAACCCGCGAAATCGTCCAGAAAGTTCGCGAAGGCTCCAAAGCCTCCGCCGGCCCGGATATCGAGAAATCCACGTTCGACAATCGGCGCAAACTGGCGGGACCGCTGTTGCAGCAGGTCAGCGCCAAAGCGCAGGCTATGTGCTCCCTTGGTGAGCGTGACAGTATCCTGCAGCGAG
>JAEUQD010000460.1 GCA_016789925.1 Bryobacterales bacterium
CTGAAGTGTCTCGAATTGCTGGGCGACCGGTTGACCGAGCCCAAACTGGCCAAGCACATCAAGGCGGTGAGGGACGAAGTGAAGAACGGGACACTGCTGTCGGAGGCCTTCGCCCGCCAGCGTGTCTTCCCGCCCATCTACATCACCTCGATCCTCGCCGGGGAAAAGAGCGGCTCGCTCAACGAGGTGCTGGACCGGTTCATCGCCTACCAGAAACTGGCGTTGTCGGTGCGCAAGAAGATCATGTTGTCGCTGATGTATCCGGCTGTGCTGGTAGTGCTGGTGACCGCGTTGGTGATCTTCATGGTCACCTACGTCGTGCCGAACTTCGCATCGCTGTACACGTCGATGAACGCGGACCTGCCGGCGATTACCGAGTGGCTGCTCGTCATCGGGACGGCTGCCCGGGACTATATTCTGTTTGGAATTTTGGGCGCGGCCGCCGCGATTGTGGGCTTCCGGTTCTGGTCGCGCACGGAGACCGGAGGCGCGCAGCTTGAGCATATCCAGCGGCGTCTACCGATCTTTGGGGACATCTGGACCAAGTACCAGGTGGCGCAGTTGGCGCGTGTGCTGAGCACCCTGCTGCTGGGCGGCATTCCGCTGGTGCAGGCGCTGGAAACGGCGGGGAATTCGCTCGGGGCGCGGGTGCTCAAGAGCGCGCTTGAAAAGGCGCGCAAATCGGTGCGGGAAGGCCAGCCGCTCTCCTCTTCGCTCGCCGCCACGGGCATCTTTCCCGCTCTCTCGATCGACATGATCGAGGTCGGCGAATCCACGGGCGCGCTGCCCGCCATGCTTGGCAGCGTGGCCGAATTTTTCGAAGAGGACGTCAATACTCGGATGACGGCCGCCATGTCGCTGGTGGAGCCCGCCATCATGCTCTTCATGGGGGGATTCGTGGCGTTCGTCCTTGTCGCCCTTTACCTTCCGATCTTTTCGCTCGCCGAGAAGGTCTAGCCTAGCCTAGATACTCTGGAAGAAGCGCGTCTGTCTACGGGCGTGGAAATCTGCCTGCGCCGATCAATTCAGCACGCAACTCCACCCGGCGTGTGTCGTTCATGTCAAGCAGTTGCGTCGTGGCCCGGCCTACCGCACTTGTTCCAGCGATGCGGGACGCCACGAGGCGAAAGTGATCTGTCCAGCGGTCGCGACGTGGGTTGAACAGGGAGACCATCGCTCCCGTTCGCGGATCGATACTGGCGATATTCGTCCCCTTGTGCAGATTGCACCGTTGACAGGCGAGAGCCAGATTCTCGAGTTCGTCGCCGCCTCCGTGTTGCCGCGCAAGGATGTGTTCGACGTGGTGCCGAAACTCAGACCATTCCTCGGGCAGGAGGCAGTATTCACATCGTTGTTGCGCCCGTTGGCGCACAGTCTCGCGAATCGAGGAATCCACGCTACTGACTAAAGGACAGAAGTAAGCGGCGAGCCTTCAACTTCAAGATGGCAATGAAGTCGGCGGCGTTGATGAGCGTCTCGTACTCAGCCCGTTCGTCTTCGGTGAGCAGTCCTTCGTTAGCGCGCTCGGCCAGGATTTCGATCCTCTCTTGAATGTCAGGGGAAACCTGAAACTCGATCAGGCGGCGAGCCGATCCTTCATCCAGACAGCGGCTGAGTGGGTCCAGGAGACCGTCTAGAACGCTGGCAGCACTCATAAGATCACCCTAACATGATGCACCTCTGGGAGCGCGTACGGCAAAATTCGCTAAACTCCAAGACTGAGTCTCATGCGAACAATCAAGCGGGTTGCGGTGTTGGGTGCGGGAACCATGGGGTCGCGAATCGCGGCTCAATTCGCGAATGCGGGCGTCCCGGTTTTGTTGCTGGACGTTGTGATTGCCGGTGCTCCGGACCGCAATCTCGCGGCAAAAAAAGGCTTGGAAGCCGCGCGCAAACAGAAGCCGGGAGCGTTCTATGCCGACGCGACGATCGCCTTGATCGAGCCGGGCAATTTCGAAGATCATCTGCCGCTGGTGGCCGAGTGCGACTGGGTAATCGAAGCCGTCATCGAAAATCTCGAAGTCAAGCGCACGCTGCTGCGGAAGCTCGAGCCGATCCTGCGCGAGGACACGATCCTCTCGACCAACACAAGCGGCATTCCCTTGCAGAAGCTCACGCACGAGTTGAGCCCCTCGATGCGGCGCAACTTCCTCGGCACCCACTTCTTCAACCCGCCCCGGTATCTGTACCTCGTGGAAGTGATCCCCACCTTCGACACAGACCCGGACGTAACGGCGTTTGTCACCGATTTCTGCGACCGGCGCCTGGGCAAGGGTGTCGTGCCTTGCAAGGACACGCCCAACTTCATCGCCAACCGCCTCGGCTCGTTCTGGGGAGGAACGGTAGCCAAGCTCACGGTGGAGGGCGGCTACACAATCGAGGAAGTGGATACGCTCACCGGGAGCCTGATCGGGCTGCCCAACAGCGCCAGCTACCGTCTGCTCGACATCGTCGGCATCGATGTCTGGGCCTACGTCGGCAACAATCTCTACGAACTGGCGCCGCACGACACCTGGAAAGACCGGTTCCGCCCGCCGGAGTTTCTCGAAGAAATGCTACGGCGCGGCTGGCTGGGAGAAAAGTCCGGCCAGGGATTCTATAAGCGCACCGGCAAAGGCCAGATTGAGGCGCTCGATTGGCGCACCTTCGAATACGCGCCCCAACAAAAGCCCGCGTTTCCCACCGTCGAGCAGGCCAGGATGGTGGAAGACTTGCCGGCGCGGCTGCGCACGCTGGTCGCCACCAACGATCGCGTGGGGACGTTCCTCTGGCAACTCTTCAGCGACTATTGCATCTACGCCGCCGAGCGTGTGCCCGAGATTTCAGACCGCATTGTCGAAATGGATCGCGCCATGCGCTGGGGTTACGGACATGCTCTTGGACCATTCGAATTGTGGGATGCCCTGGGGTTTCAGGAAACCGCGCGGAGAATGCAGGCCGAAGGCCGCCAACTGCCGGTGTCCATCATGGAAATGCTCAGCCGCGATCACAAGTCCTTCTACCGGGGCGCCGAATACTACGACCTCGCCCAACAGCAGTATGCCCCCTTGGAACCGCGCGACGGCGTCTATGTACTGCGTCGACAGACCACGGTAAAGAGCAACGCCGGAGCCTCGCTCGTTGACTTGGGCGATGGCGTCCTTTGCCTCGAGTTCCACTCCAAGATGAACACGCTCGGCGAAGATACCTTCGCCATGATGT
>JAEUQD010000508.1 GCA_016789925.1 Bryobacterales bacterium
AATCCCATCTCCGACGTCTGGTCGCTGCATGCCTTGTCTCTCGTAGCCACCTATCTCCGCCGCTTCGTCGCCGATACGACCGATCTCGAAGCCGGTGGGCAGCTTCTGCTCGCCTCCGCCTACGCCGGCATTGGCTTTGGCAATGCCGGCTGCCACCTGCCTCACGGCATGTCGTACCCCGTTTCGGGCATGATCAAGACCTTTTTCATGGATGGCTACCCCACCGACCATGCCATGGTCCCCCACGGCGTTTCCGTGATCCTCAATGCCCCGGCTGTTTTCCGCTTCACAGCCTCCGCCGATACCACCCGCCACCTCCACGCCGCTCACATCCTGGGCGCCAGAGGGGGCTCGGCCGCGGACGCAGGTCCTATCCTGGCCGGCCAGATCCTTGGATATATCGAGGATCTCGGCCTCCCCAACGGTCTCCGCGCCCTCGGCTATACCTCTGATCACATCCCCGCCTTGGTACAAGGCACGCTCCCCCAGCACCGCGTCACCAAGCTCTGCCCGCGGCCTTTTACAGAAGACGATTTGGCAAAAATGTTCGAGACGGCCATGCATGCCTGACCCCGCTTGACGGGCCGCGATTAAATTTCTCTTCCCGTGGAGGAATTTTCCATGGCATACTGGTACTGGATCGTCACCGGACGATTCTGTTCGCGTGTTAACCTTCGCCCGCCTGTTATTGCCCGGCCGAGACTAGCCCGCCCAACTTGAAATTCAGCTGATAACAGCTTCGGAGTTTGAATTCGATGACCAACATTTTCGTAGGAAATCTCTCCTACAACACCAGCGAGAGCGCCCTTGAACAGGCTTTCTCGGCATATGGAGCCGTAGAGCGGGTCAGTATTGTCCGCGACCGCGACACTGGCCAACCACGTGGCTTTGCCTTCGTGGAAATGACCAATGCCAATGAGGCAGCCAACGCCATTAGCGCCCTGAACGGTCGTGACATGGACGGCCGCGCCCTCAACGTGAACGAAGCCCGCCCGCGCGAAGACCGTGGCGGCGGCGGCGGCAACCGGTTCGGCGGTGGCGGTGGCAATCGCGGCGGTGGCGGTGGCGGTGGCTTCAAGCGCCGTCAGCCTCGCTGGTAGACACGGCCTTCACTGATCAAGTCAGTACAAAAGACCACCCCGAAAGGGGTGGTCTTTTCCGTTTGGCCTAGACGTCCTCCAGGTACTAGTTCAAGACTCGTTACTCTTGTTTTTGACCTCGTCTGGATCTATAATCGCATCGGGTTTTTGATCGGAGGAATTCCCGATGCGTACCTGCTACTTCGTTTTGCCGGCTCTTTTCCTGGCATCCGTTACCCCCACCCAAGGCGCCAAATTGGAGAAGGCGTTGCTCCTGAAGGCGACGCCGCCCGCCTGCCAGACAGCCTACGACAGCCCACCTCAGGGCTACACCAGCTTTCTCACCACCGACGAGAAGGCAATTCTTTGGTTCACAATCAGCGACGCCCAAGTCGGTGATGTCGCCGCAAGTGAATACTACACGCCGAGTGGACAGTACTATGGGGTCACTAGTGGCGAATGGTCTCCCGTCAGACAAGCCGGCAACGTCTGCTTTGAAGACGTTCCTTTCCAGATTGCTGGTGCTCTGCCCGCGCAGAATCCTGGCGTTTGGCGGGTACGCATCATTTATAAAAACCAGATCCTGACGGAGATCTCGTTCACCATCCAAGCTCCCGGAAGTGGCGGCGGTGGCGGAACGCCCGTCACGGGAACCAACCTGATTCGGAATGGAGGGGCCGAATCGGCCACCACCACTAGTTGCGGTGGCGGAGTCGCCACAATTCCCGACTGGACCACCAACGGCCGCGTCGGCATCTGCACTTATGTCAATTCGGGCGGCTTCCCCGTCGCCGGCACTCCCGGACCTCCCGACCGCGGTAACAACTTCTTCACAGGCGGTGGATCCGACGTATCGGCAATTTCGCAGATCGTCGATCTGTCCGCCTCGGCATCCGCCATCGATGCCGGAACCCAAGCCTTCACCCTCTCCGGCTACCTCGGTGGCTACGAGAGCCAAGGCGATCAGGCGGCCGTCCAGGTCACGTTCCGCAGCAGCGCGGGAGGCTCCCTCGGTACCGCCACCATCGGCCCGGTTACCCCGGCTGACCGTAACAATGTGATGTCGCTGCTCCTCCGGCAAGCCACAGGGACCGTTCCGCGCAACACGCGCAGCGCCGAGGTCCTCCTCACAATGACGCGGTTTGAAGGCTCCGCCAACGATGGCTACGCCGACAATCTATCCCTCGTCCTGGGCACGGCATCCGGCGGCGGAGGCGGCGGAGGTGGCGGCGCCACCGGACAAGTCAACTTTATTGAACTGAGGGGCGGGTCCTTCTCGAACAATGCCTATCAGGCGTCTGGCGAAGTATGGGACACCGACCCTGGCAATGGCTTCTGGGTTCTCGGAGTTTCCAATCCGTCCACGACCGCAACCTTGCTCAACACCACGACGGCGCCCGGCATCAATATCGTTCCGGGAACATACTACACATATAGCGAACCGACCACGCTGGGCTCCGCGGTCCGCATTATGATCCGCTGGGCTAGCGGCGCAACAGAATCGGCAGTGTTCCAGGTCGGTTCCCTCACCCAGGCTGCGAACTGGACGCGCTTGTCGGGCGCCACCAATATTGGATTAGCCAGTACTGGACTCACCAACGTCAACCGGGTAGCCGGCGGCAACAATGCGGTCACTCCCGGCGGCACGGCCGACAATGTTCTCCAACTCGTGATCGGCGCCACGGGCACGACCGTCGATGGCGGCGGCGGAGGTGGTGGCGGAGGCGGAGGCGCGACCTGCAACTACATGATCAATCCCATCACGCAGTCCGTGCCGGGTACTGCCGCAACCGGACTCGTCCTGGTCAATACCGCCACTGGATGTCAGTGGACAGCCACCAGCAACACCGCCTGGATCACCATCACCGCCGGCCTGTCAGGGACAGGTTCCGGCGCGGTGTCCTACAACGTGGCCGCGAACCCCAACCCAACGACACGCACCGGCACCGTGACGATCGCCGGGCAAACGCACACCGTGACTCAGGCCGCCGGCGGTGTGGCAGCGTGCACCTTTGAGATCCTCCCAACCTCAGCCAGTGTGGCTGCCGCTGGAGGGTCCGGAGCCGTCGCGGTGACCGCCTCGGCATCCAATTGTGCCTGGACGGCATCGAGCGGCGCCGCTTGGGTGACCTTCACGACCTCCTCCGGCACGGGCACCGGCACAGCCCGCTATACCGTCGCTGCCAACACGACGACGTCCGCTCGCAACACCACGCTCACGATCGCCGGCCGTTCGTTCGCCCTCACACAGGCGGCGGGTGCGGCCACTGGAGGACCTGTCATTAGCGCGGGCGGTATCGTGAACGCGGGTAGCTTCGTGTCGTCCGACTTCCCCAACGGGGGCATCGCGCGTGGTTCCTTCTTCTCCATCTTCGGTACCAACATTGGTCCCGCACAGCCCGCGCAGGCCAACGAATACCCGATTCGGACCACACTGGGCGGCGTCTCCATCCGCGTCACGATGGGTTCCACGTCCGTCGACGCCCTTCCCGTATTCGTCTCCTCCACCCAGATCAACGGCATCATGGCGTCCAACGCGCCTCTCGGCGACGCCACGCTCGTGGTGACCGTCAATGGCCGCTCGAGCGCTCCGATGCGCGTGAAGATCGTCAACTCCAACTTTGGCGCCTTCACGACGGCCGCCGGCCGCGGACCCGGCATCTTCCAGAACTACGTCTCGCAGGCCGAACAGCCGCTGAATACGACCGGCAACCCAGCCCGCCGGTCCCAGGTGGTGACGCTTTGGGGCACGGGCCTGGGCCCGATCTCAGCGCCCGACGCGATGCCGCCGCCGGCAGGCGACCTGCCTGTGAGCGTCGAGATTTACGTCGGCGGCAAGCTCGCGAAGAGACTCTACTCAGGCCGCGCTCCCTGCTGTGCCGGAGTCGACCAAATTGTCTTCGAGATCCCACCCGACGCCCCCCTCGGCTGTTATGTGCCCGTGCAGGTCAAGGTGGCTGAAGTGACCTCGAATCCGATCACCATTGCCATCTCCGAGGGAGGACGGTGCACCGACCCCGGCAACCCCTTCGGCGATCTCGTGACCAGAGGCGGTAAGACCGGCATCCTCGTTCTCGCCCGTGTCTCCGCTCTGGCCGCCCTCCAACAAGGTCAGCCGGCCACCGATATCACGCTGGACCTCGGCGCGGCGCTGTTTGTCGACCAAAGGGCTGGGGGCGACTTAGGCTACAACCCGGCACTCTCACTACCACCGCTGGGCACCTGCACTTCCTTCACTGGATCGCTGGATGCTTCAGCGCTGCTGGGTTCAGCCACCGGAGGAGACGCCTCCAGCCTCACTCCCGATGCCCGCTGGCTCAACGCCGGAGCGGCCATCACCCTGACTGGTGCGAAAGGCACGTTCCCCTTGAACCCCGCCGACGAAGACAAGGGAGGCAGCCCCTACATCGGTCTGCTCGGCGGCAGCATCCCGCTGCCGGGCGCACCGTCGCTGCCGCTCTTCCTCGAAACCGGAAGTTATACCATCAGCGGTCCGGGAGGTCCCGATGTGGGCGCCTTCTCCAGCAACTTCTCAATTCCGGGCCCCATCACCTGGACCAACCGCGACAGCATGACCGAAATCAATCGTAACGCCGGACTCACTTTCCGCTGGTCCGGCGGCGACAACCGTCAGTCTGTGTTGTTGGCCGGTGCTTCCACCGACCAAACCACCAAGGCCAGTGCAGGATTCTTCTGCCTGGTCCCACCCGGTGCCGGACAGTTCACCGTTCCGGCCACCTTTCTGGCAGGCCTGCCGGTCACCACAAGTGCCAATCTGGAGGAATCGGCTGGGGCCGTCATCTTCGCTTCTGTCCCCGCCGGAACCGACACCCCGAAGTTTTCGGCTCCGGGGATCGAGTCCGGCATGGTCCTGAATGGCTCACTTTCGCTGCGGACGGTCGCAGTGAAGTAAGTAACAACAAGAAGAATGTGGCTCATCCTCCTAGCCGTGGCGGTCGGGAATCCCGACCGCCACGTTTTGTTTCTGATCCTCGATGGCCTCCGGCCCGACACGTTCCGTGAGGCGATGGCCGCGGACCGCTTGCCGAACCATCAGCGCCTGCTCTCCGGCGCCTCGCAGTTCACCAATGCACTGACCGTGTTTCCGTCGGTCACGCTTCCCGCCAACGCCTCGCTGATCACCGGAACCCTGCCCGCTCAACATGGAATCCCAGGCAACCATTGGTACAACGCCGAGACCCAATCGGAAGTCGATTACTTCGACTTGTTTACCATGCTCCGCGTCTACACCACTGGCCTTGCCAATCAGCACCTCCGCGTTCCCACCATCTACGAGCGCACCACCGAAGCCAACCTCAGCAGCTTCGTCGTCTTTCACCCCTACTGGCGGGGCGCCACTCGGTTCCGCGCCCCTTCACTCTTCGAGGCGCTCACTTTCTGGGACGGGCAGAACATCAAGTACGACCTGCTCGACCGCCGCATGATGGCCCATGCCATCCACCTGTTGAACTCCGAAGGCCAGCCCAACCTCTTCACGCTCTACTTCCCGGGCACCGACGCCATCGCTCACGCCGAAGGCATCGCGGCCCAGGCCGGCTACCTCGCGGATGTGACCGATCCCCTGCTCGGCCAGTTTCTCGATGCTCTCGACGCAGCGCGCCCCAACTGGCGAGAAGACACGCTCATCATCCTCACCTCCGACCATGGCCGCACGCCCTGCAACCCCGCCATCCAACCCGTAAACCTGCCTCCTCGCCTCGAAGCCCTGCTCACCACCTCCGGCATCGACTACCGCGTCATCCCGAACGGTCCGGTCGTGTACATCTACCTGCCGGAGTCCACCCCCGAAACACGCGCCACGCTCGCCGCCCGCATCCGCTCGGAGGAACTCTTTGCCGAAGTGTTCACCCGCGAAGACGACACTCCGCGCGGGTTCTTCTCCGACCGCGCCCCGGACCTGCTATTGACACTGCCGCCCGGCCACTTCTATCGCGGCTGCGTCGAAGCCTCTTCACACGGGAGCGCCTACCGCGACGACGCACTGGTGCCCCTCTACATCACCAACCCAACTGAGCCCCCTTCCGTCCACGAAGACGAACTCTCCACCACGACGCTGGTGAAGACCATCGGCGCCTGGCTCGGCCTGCCCGGCTATTCCCCCAACAAGGGGAAACAGACTAGCGCGGAATAACCGGCAGCAGCACGTGCGAAGCCTGCTGCCCCGAATGATGAATCGTCTGCGTCGCCACCTTCACCACGCCACTGGTGCCGAACGGCTCGCCCGTGTTGGGATTCCGGTCAAACTGCGGAAAGTGGCTCGACGTCACATCCACCCTGATTCGGTGCCCCTTCTGGAACTCGTTGCTCGTCCCCACCAGGTCCACTGTGAACTCGTACACCTTACCTGGCTCGATCAGCTTCGGTTTGTCCGTCCCCTCGCGGTACTTCGCCCGCATGATCCCTTCCGCCACGCTCATCGACCGGCCGTCCGGAAACACGTCCACCAGTTTGGCGACGAAGTCGGTGTCGCGCGCATCGCTCGATGCATAGAGCACCACTTTCACCGGACCCGTCACCTCCACAGGCTCCTTTAAATACTCCGACGTGTACACCAGGACATCCCGCCTTCCTTCCACGCTCCGCTGATCCTTCGGACCGGCCGGCGTCGGCGTTCCGCAACAATTATTCCCTCCCACGCTCGGCACCGGATCGTTCGGATCGTACCGGTACACATCCTTACCCGCCGTCGTCGGAGCGTCCCAACTCAGCCGCCCGTCCCCCCGGCCCGTGTTTGCGCCGGCGCGGCTGGAGAGGTACATCTTCTTGTATTGGGTGTTCGCCAGCGGATATTGCCATTCCGCCCGCCATTGGTTCCGGCCCATCACGAACACTTTCACCGGCGGCTCCTGATCCAGACCGTTCTGCACGCCCTTCAGCCAGTAATCGAACCACCGCAGCTCCAACGCGTGCGCGTCCACGTGCGCCGTAGGGCCAAAATCGAGATCGCCAAACCGCCGCGACGATCCGTGCCCCCACGCCCCGATCACAATGTGACTCTTCTTTCGCGCCGTCTCCGTCGCTCCCTTCGTCGCCATCAGCGTATAGCCGCGCAACGTCCCCTGGCTGAAAATGTCGAACCACCCGCCGAAGGTGTGGACCGGGATACCGATCTGATCCATCACTTCCTCGGCGTTGATCTTCTTCCAATAGGCGTCGTAGTCGGGGTGCGCGATCCAATCCTTATAGAACTGCGCATTGCGCCCGGCCAGCCGCTGCATGTCGGTCAATGGCAGATGCCACAGCATCTTCTCATAGCTCAGCGACTCCGGCCCCCCCGCCAGCGTATGCGGACCCGTATTTTGCATGATCCGCGATTCCTGCCGCACCGGACCCCAGCCGAAATTGAACGACAGCCGCCAGCCGCCGTTGAGCGTGATCCAGTCGTGATAGAGGCTCGTCGCCGCCACTGACGGGAAGATCGTGACCAGGTGTGGCGGCTTCGCCATCGCCGCCCGCCACTGCACATGGCCCAGATACGAGCCCCCCTGCATGCCCACCTTGCCCGTCGACCACGGCTGCGCGGCCGCCCACTCGATCGTGTCGTAGCCGTCTTCAATATCGTTGCGGAAGGGCTCCCACTTGCCTTCGCTTTCGTGTCGCCCCCGCACATCCTGGAGCACGTACACATACCCGCGCCGCGCAAAGTAGACCGCCGAATCGTACGCCGCCGGGGCGCGCTCGCTCGAATAGGGCGTGCGGCTCACAATCACCGGATACTTTCCCGGCCCCGCCGGACGGTACACGTCCGCATATAGTTTCACGCCATCCCGCATCGGGACCGCGACCAGATTGTCCATCACCACATCGTTCGTCGGCGGATAGCCCTCCGGGAACTTCACATCCGCCCCGATACATAAGGGCAACCAGAGTACAGCCAGTGTCCAGCGCATCCTTAATACTTAATCACACCCGCCCATGCCGCCGCCTTCAAAATCAGCACGCACGACGTCGCATGCGTCACCTCTCCCGCCAGCGCCATCCGCACCGCCTCCTCCATCGGTACCCGGAGCAGTTCCATGTGCGCTTCGGCCTCCTCCAGTTCCCGCCCCACACTCTCCAGTCCCCGCGCCACGAACAAATGGTTCGGACACACAAGCATCGTCGTGAACGGATCCACAAATCCAAGTTCCGTCCACTCCCGCGCCCTCAACCCCGCCTCCTCCCGCAACTCCCGCTGCGCCGCCGACAGCGGCTCTTCCCCGACCTCAATCCCCCCGCTCACCACTTCAATCGACGGACGCCCCACCGCATACTTCCATTCCTTCACCAGCCACACATCGCCGTTCTCTTCCATGGCCAGCGTGCTCGCCCCGTGCTTGATCTCCACCCGCTCATACACCGCCGGCGTCCCCTGTGGCAGCACGACAAAGTCTTCCCGCAACTGCACCAGCCTTCCCCGATACACCTCACGCGTCCCTGTCACTCGAATCGGATTGTTCATCAACACCAGTCTATCGATCTGTCGCGCCGCAACTTTCGCCGTAACAGGGCAACTGTCGGGGTGGCAGAGGTGAAGGCACTGGGTCTGCAGGCGTTGTATACTGCCACCGCGGTATCCTGTTCGCTTTCAACCAAGGCACAGCAACGCCATGAGTCAGGTGTTTGTCTTTCTACAAGCGCGAAGATCAGCCCGCCGCCCGCGCTATCGTCGAGGCTTTGCGCATGGAGAATCTTGATGTGTTTTGGGATCAGGACATCGAGGTCAGTGAGAACTGGCATGCCCGCCTGGAGTCCGAACTCGAAGCGGCGGAATGCGTCGTCGTCCTTTGGACTCGGCTATCGGTCCGCAGCCAGGGCGGGTTCGTCCAGGATGAGGCCCGCCGCGCCGCCCGGAGGGGCGCTCTCTTCTCGGTCCTGATCGATGACGTCGCCCTGCCGCTTGGATTCGGACAACTGCAGGCCTTGAATCTGATGAATTGGAACGGCCAGCCGGCCGACCCGCGCTTTCGGTCGCTCGTCCGCGCCCTCACCAATCGCCTTGTCCGGGCGCGCGATCTGCTTCCAGCCGCCCCGACACAGCGCGTACCGCGCCCGCAGCCACGAAAACATCTCCGCCGGGTCGGCCTGATCGCCGTCCCTCTCCTTGTCCTCATCGCCGCGATCGGCCTCTGGCAGTTTCGTGAACCGGAGATCAGACACTGGGAGGCCACCGCCGGTCCCTATCGAATATACTGACGCGACCTCTCCCCTACCACCTGGCGTCAAAGCTACGTTCGACGCCAAGTTCGAACGGAAAATCGCACCCAGGCACCTGGCCGGCACGCTCAGGATCTCCCGTATCGACCAGCCTGAAAGACTTGAAATCTTCAACTGGAAAATCGAGATTCCCGTTAATCTCGAACCGGTCTCCGACTAACTTCATTTAAAGTGCGATCATCCGCAGCTATGCTACTTGTTCAACAAAACCGTGTGCGCGAACTTCTTGAGTTCGGCCGCCTCGGCCCGCTTGCCCCCGGTCAACTGCTTCTCCGAAAGCGACACCGTCCAGAATGGCGCGAAACGTTTCTCGGCCTCCGTGTCCTTCTTCCCCATCGCCACCAGCGGCGCCAGCGACTTCACCGGATTACCATCCAAAAACAGGTAGTGCAGACTGTTCAACGGAGCCAGCGGCGTTAAGTCGCTCACTTTGTTATTCTTCAAATCCAGCGACGACAGCCACTTCATCCCGCCCACCGGCTTCAGGTCCGTCACCAGGTTGCCGTCCAGGTACAGTGACGACACCCGCTCCAGCCCCGCCAGCGGCGTTAGATCCGCAATCTTGTTACCCGACAGATACAGCGAATTAAGCGACTTCAGATTGGCGAGCGGACGCAGATCCGACACCTCGTTCCCCGTCAGATCCAGGTATTGCAGATTCGTCAAACCCGCCAGCGCCGAAATGTCCTTGATTTTGTTCCGCGCCAGCGTCAGCGACTGAATATTGGTCAAATCCTTGATCGGCGACAGGTCCGTGATCTCCCCATCGGTCAACTCCAGCAAAGCCAGCGCGGTGCATTTCTCCATTCCCGCCAGGCTCCGCACAGCCTTCCCCTTCCCGGAAATCGACGACAGCGTCTTGACGTCCGCCTCCGCCAGCGGCTCCTTGTTATCGCGCCTGGCGAACACATGAGAACGGACCACGCCTTCCAGCGTGGCGTCCGGAAACAGCGGGGCAGCCGGGTCCGCGGCTCCCAAAACCCCTGCCAGCATAGGAACGACAAAGTAGTGTAAGCGCATCTGCAAACCTCCAGAAGATCGACAAAGCACGGCACCACTCGGGCGACGATTTTGATTGTTGATTGTGACGGCCGGGGAATCCCAGCCATCTGAATTTTACCAATCCCCCCTCGGGACAGGCAAGACATTCAAAATCGCGGAAGGAGCGAATAAACAGCAAAACAAATACCGGTGCTCGCCTGGCGTTACCACCCATTTGTCCTCTAGGACGTACCGGTAAACAAATGTATTGGACGTCAACCGGATTTCGGTTTGTAATAGAGGTGGTATGCCTCTACTGAGCGAAATCGCCCGGCGCCGGAAGTTGAGCTACTTCCTTCAGTTTGTCGGCAAGGACGATCAACTCCTCGAGATTGGCAGCGGCTCTGGATGGGTGCAGCAATACCTGAGGGACAATGGCTGGAAACACTATACCGGTGTCGACCTCCATCCCCCAGCCGACCTCGTAGGGGATATCCGCGACTGGTCTAACCTCGGCCTGAAACCCGAGTCGTTCGACCGCATCATCGCCTTCGAGGTCGTCGAGCACATCGACTGCTTTCAAGAGTGCTTCGACTTGTTGAGGCCGAACGGCTTGCTTCTGGTCACCACCCCCATCCCTCACCGCGACTGGGTCATGAAGCTCCTCGAAGCCGTCGGCCTCAATCAGAAACGCACCAGCCCCCACGATAACCTCGTCTACCTTCAATCCGTCCCGCATTTCAAGATGAAAGAATTTAAAATCATCGGCGGATTATCCCAATGGGCCGTCCTCGAAAAACCCCAAACTGCCCCGGTCACCGCCCCCGAGCGCGCCTTCAAAGCCGCCGCGGGCTAACCGCCGTTGCAAAACACCGGGACACGTTTCGGAGCCGCGCGCGGTTCCTTCGGGGACTGGTAGCGCCCCGGAGCCACTTTTCAAAGCGGCGGGAGTCGAACCTCGCCAAGCCGCGACCGCTGTCGCGCTACGCCGGAGGCGGCGTCGCGCCAGTTGGCTGAAGAGAGTCTCTACTGCTGGCCGAACGGGTGTGTCGGCACAGTCTACGGCTGGCGATCCGATGGCGGGCGACGCAATCAAGGTGCCGGCACGTTGCGGTTGCTCAGCAGAGGATTCTTGCACTCCTGCAAACCGACTGCGTGGACGGACCTACTGAAACACCAGCCTGGCCAGAAGATGAGTCCCCGCGATGAGTTCGGGGCTCGCCACCGCAATGGCTTGCGCTGCCTCTTTCGCCGCCCGTCAGTGAATACGCTGGTAATTCCGATATCGCGGCGGCTCCGCACCGTTGCCGCGGATCGCTGCGGCCGGAGCGGGAGCTTCGCTGGCGTCGAATACGCCGACTGCCTGGTACCGGGCAGGTATCAGCGGCGGCAAGAGTAACCCTCGCCGCGGTTCGTTGCTTGTCGGCGAGACATTGGACGTGCGAACCCCGTCACCTCTGAGATTACTCCAAAACATTTACACATTGATTTGGTTTATGTCACGGGCGTTATGCTTACGATGCTTACGATGCCAAAGCCACCGTGAGAGGTCCCGCAACGCGATGGGAAACAGCAGGATAGGAGGAGGTCCATCCGGTCGAGCATTACCCTCGCACTGCGGGATAGGGAGATCCGTAGAATCCCAGGGAACCGCTACAATGCCCCCGAGCCGCAGCCGCAACACTACCCACGGAACCCGTTGTCACCAACTCAGAAACAACCGTCACCGTACATCCGCAAAGTGGAATATACGGTGCTGTCTGTCGCTGGCTTAGAAGGCACCAAGAGTGAGTTTGAACTGAACCTTCTCCGGCAACGCTGCCAGGAAGCGATTCGTCAAGAGGCTCAGCGCGGTGAGCTACAATCCGCGCTCCCTGTCGGCTATCGCTGGGCGCCCAACGGCAAGGTCGAGAAAGATCCTGATCGACGGATCCAGCAGGCGATTGAGTTGGTCTTTGCAAAGTTGCAACGTGCAGAAAAGGTGAGCCTGCCCGCCCTGACCTACGGGGAATCTGGACGCGAACTGATCTGGAAGCCGCCGGTCTACCACACCATCAGGCACATGCTGCGGAATCCGATGTACGCTGGCGGCTACGCTTTCGGTAAGACGGAGTCGCGCATCAACGTGGTTGGAGGCCGCGCGAGGAAGACCATTGGCCATAACAAGCCAGTCGAAACTTGGGCCGTCCTGATTCGGGACCACCATCCTGGCTACATCACCTGGGAGCAGTACGAGCAGAACCAGGCGCTGCTGGCCGACAATGCTCATATGAAATCACGCATGGAGCCGAAGGCCGGGCGTGGAGGCCGGAGCCTACTGGCTGGCTTGTTACGTTGCCGGCGATGTGGCCGGATTCTCGGCGATCATCCCCTGCACGTGCGTCAGTAATCGTTCTTTGGGCGTGTTGGCCGGCGGCGATTACATTTACAGGAGGTGGGTATTTACTTCACTCAGGTAGCCCCTACAGGTTGTGGTCGGGATCCGAGTCGCCGGCGGCACATTTGACCATGGATTTGTGGCTCTGCGCGAGAATCTGACGAAGCCCGTCAATGAGCGCGATTCCTGGTCGGGGCAATTTCGGCTACACTGCTGAGCTTGAGAGACAGTGACTGGACGAAGGTATTGGGATGGCCTGGCTACCGGGTATTCCAGAGTGAGATCAACGAGAAGGCGAAGACGCTCCGGCTTTGGGTGCGGCAGAAGGGCACGAATCGGAAGCTGGTATGCTCGGGTCTCTCAGATCGGCTATTTTTTCAACAATTTAGATCTGAATGCCCTTTTTCTCAGTCTTAGCTACACTGATGGAGTTCGAGGAGCAAATCAATGACCTGGGTTTTGTTCGTTTTAGGCGCTGTCTTGTCGTGGGGCATGTATGGTCCCGCCCTCCACAAGGGCCAAGTCCAGTTAGGTAGCCCCATGCGCGCACTTCTTTGCGTCGGAGTCGCCTATTTTCTCGTCGGCGTTCTTGTTCCCCTCATCACGCTCAGTGCCCAGGGCCAGTTGACCGGCTTCACGATGAACGGGTCCATTTCCGCCACCGGAGCCGGCGTACTCGGCGCACTCGGAGCCGTCTGCATCATCTTTGCCTTTCGTTTCGGCGGGCTGCCACTCTACGTCATGCCCCTCGTCTTTGGAGGCGCTCCCGTCGTGAACGTCCTCTTCACCATGGCCCTCCATCCCCCCAAGAACCCGATCAACCCCATGCTCTATGTCGGCTTCGTCTTCGCCGCCCTCGGCGCCGGCCTCGTCCTCTACTACAAGCCCACATCGTGATCACGGGCTTGTGCACACTCCTGGCGCTCGC
>JAEUQD010000525.1 GCA_016789925.1 Bryobacterales bacterium
GTCGCCAGCCCCGCCGGCCCGCCGCCCTCCATCACCATGTACGCCGCGGCGTACTCACCGTTCAACAGCGCCGGCGATGCTTTCTCTGTCGCGCGCCCCGCCACTCACAGGTCATAGGTACACTCATCGGAATCGCGCGAGGTCCCTAACAGCACCGTCAGTCCGTCGTTATACCGTGCCTCGAGGTGTACCTCCGGCAATATCGGATTGGTTAGCACCACCGACGCCGTTGAACTCCGCAACTCGTAACTCCCAGACCGGTCCACGTCCCCCATCGGTTCCGCGTTCTGCCCCATCCGCGCCGCCAGCCGGTATCCGCCGCTGCCATCGAACGTGATGGTGCCCCCGGCATTCCTCACCTCCACCCCACGGTCGGCGCCTGCCGCCCGCACACTCATTTGCACAAAATGGAATGCGCCTGTCAGGCTCTGGCCGATCGCCTGACCCGCCAGCAGGGTAAAGAGAAACAGGATCCGCACGGCTACTCCTGATCCTCCGGAGGACCAGCGCCGGGCGGCACGTCCCCCGTCAACGCTTTCATAAACTCCACCAGATCTTTCTTCGCCTGATCCAGTTCTCCGGACGGAATTTCCGGCCAGTCCTTCGCCGATACGTCATTGGACAGGAAGGGGTTCGGCCGGCCGCCCGCCGCATAGAAATCGATCACCTCTTCCAGCGTTTTCATGCTCCCGTTGTGCATGTACGGCGCGGTCAGGGCGATGTTCCTTAGCGTCGGCACCCGGAACGCCCCGGGCTGCCGTGGATTGCCTGTCACCGCAAACCGGCCCATGTCGGTGACTTGATTCTTCTCCGGATCCCACGCCACGCCGGTGTTATGAAACTTTTCTTCGGTGAAGGTTGCGAAGTCCTTGTCGATGCGGTGACACGACACGCAATTGGCGGCTTTCAACGACGGATTGAGGTAGAACTTCAAACCTCGGATCGCCGACTCGCTCATGGCCGTCTTATCCCCCCCATAGAAATAGCGGTCAAACGGTGAATTCCCGCTGATCAACGTCCGCTCGTAGGAGGAAATGCTTTTGGCCACCATTGCGTAGGTGATTCGCCCTGGTCCCCAGGCTTCTTCGAAGAGCTTGACGTACTTCGGGTTGCCCATCAGCTTGCGCTCGACACCGGCGAGCGAATGGGCCATCTCAACGGGATTCGCCACGGGACCGGCCGCCTGCTCCTCCAACGTCGTCACCCTACCATCCCAAAATTGCGTCAGGTTATATGCTGCGTTCACGACGACCATGCCCTGCCGCGTTCCGGGCGTGTCGTTCACTCCCAACGAGACCCGACGCGGATCCGCAAAGGCATGCTTTGGATCGTGGCACGAGGCGCAGGACACCGTTCCGTCCTTGGACAGGAGTTTGTCGAAAAACAGCCGCCGCCCGAGCGCAATCGTCTCCTTTGTGGGAGGGTTATCCGCCGGGATCGGCACCGGAGGCAACCCCAGCGGCGTAGGTATCGTCACAGGCTGGCCGACCGGCACGGCCGGCCGTTGCGCCGGGATCAACGAGGGGCGGCTCCGGGCTCGAAACGGGACTTCCGCGACGCCCGCCGCGACAAACACGCATGCAACCGCAACGATGATACCCCAGGCCTTCATCATTACTACCCAGTCTACAACCTGGGGCCGGATCGGCCGGCCGGCTAGAAGAGCAGACGGAGACCCAACTGGGTGATACGGGGGTCGCGGGCGGAGGTGACCTGTCCGAACGCCGCCGCGCCGAACGACGTATTCACGCCGGCCCATTGCGTGTGGTTGAAGAGGTTGAAGAACTCGGCGCGGAATTGAAGCGCCATTCTTTCCTTCAACTGCGTGGCTTTGATGAACGACACATCCCAGTTGTTGATGCCGGGCGCGCGGACCAGCGACCGTCCGGCGCTGCCGAACGTACCCAGCGCGGGGTTGGCGAACGCGCCGGTGTTGAACCACCGCGCCAGCGTGCGGTCCATGGTGACGGCGCCAATGAGGTCCGGCCGCTGGCCGCCACCGCCGACACCGGCGCGGTCGCCGGGGATGCTCACGGTCAACGGCAGGCCGCTTTCAAAGCGGTTGATACCCGAAATCTGCCAGCCGCCGAGCACTCTGCGCGCCAGCGCAGAAGAGGCATCGCGGAAGAAGGGCAGTTCGTAGACGTAGCTCAGCGCCAGGATGTGCGTGCGGTCAAACGACGACAGCGCCCGCTCCATGCGGTTATCCGCGTAGGAATTGATCGGGGTGACGTTGTTGTCGATGGAGCGGCTGAACGTGTACGAGCCCTGGAAGGCGAAGCCTTTCGACAGACGCCGCGTCGCCGACACCTGCATCGAGTGGTAGATCGAGTTGCCGCTGGTTTCAAACGTGCTTATGCCGGCAAAGCCCGGAAATGGCCGCGCGGCATTCGGATTCACCGAGCCATTCGCAACCGCGACACTCGCCACCGGTTGGTTGATGTCGCGGGTGCGCACCAGTTGCGTGCCGCGCGAGGCGACGTAGCTGACGTCGAGCAGCATCTCTTTAGGAAGTTGGCGCTGGATGCCCAACGACCACTTCGTGTAGTACGGAATTTCCCAGGGCGAATTGAAGTTCGAAAGGGCGATCGGGAACAGCCGCCGCTGTCCGCCCGCCGGGTTGGAAAGCTGGGTAGTGAACAAGGATGCGCTCTGGTTGAACGGCCAGTTGTTGCGCACGGTCGAGACGAATTGCGACCAGCGGTCGTGGAACATGCCGATGCCACCGCGTAGCACCGTCAGGTTGTCCTTGGTGAGCGCATAAGAGAAGCCGACGCGCGGGGCAAAGGTGTTCCAAACCGAGTTCGTCATCGCCTTGCCGAACGGAGCGTTGGGCGTACCTGCCAGGACGATGCCGTTATCGAAATTCTCGGTCCCGGTGACGATCTGGCCGTTGGGCAGCACTTGGGCGGCGCGCGCCCGGTCGAACCGCGACGGCTGGAAGAAGGAGAAGTATCCGTCGCTATCCTGTTCCGGCTGGTAGAACTCCCAGCGGAGCCCCATGGTCAGCGAAAGCCGTGAAGTGGCGCGAATCTGATCCTGGGCGTAGAGCGAGTAGTTGGTCCAGCGCGACACGCCGAAGACGTGGTTGGAGTTTTCCGTGTACTGGAAGGCGCGGCCCACGATGAAGTCGGCGAGTGCGTCGCCCGTAGCCGAACCGTTAAACGTGAACGTGCCGTTATTGTTCGGGTTCGACTGGTTTTGCGACTTGTTCTCCTTATCGATGGAGCCGCCGAATTTCAGCGAGTGGCGGCCCTTCTGCCAGCTCAGGTTGTCCACCAGTTCCCAGGTGTAGCCCGAAATGTTCTGGGGCCAGCGGATGTCGACGCCGGCATATCCTTGGGCCAGCGAGATGGATGGGATGAAGCCGCCCGAGGCTGTCGGCGCGTTGAACACGCGGGGAATGGTCAGTTGCGGGGCGCGGTTGCGCGATGCGTTCGGACCGGTCGAAATCGCGAGCGACGTATGGAAGAACGCCGACGTGATCTGGTTCACCAGCGTCGGGCTGGCCGACCAATTGGCCGACAGGTTCATCACACGGATGATATGGGCCTGCTCGGAATCCGCGACGCCGTGCATCGGGTTGGTCGCAAACAGCCCGTAGGGCGACAGCAGGCGTGTCGAGTCGATGTTGAAGCGGCCGAACAGCAGCAGGTTCGGTTTCCAGTTATAGTCGAACCGGCCCAGCGCCGACCGGTACCGCGTGCCGTCCGGCTCGGTGGAGGTGAAGTTGAGAGCGCCGGACTGGAACCCGGGTGTCGGGGGCAGATAATAGGTCTGGATCAACCGCACCGCGTTCGGGTCGATGAGGTTGGCCGGGATCCGGTTACCCGGGAATGGCTGTCCGGTTTCGGGGTTGTTGATCGTGCGGCCGCCGGTGAAGTCGCCACCAATTTGTGCGCCGGTCGGCACTGTGGAGGTGCGGGCGCCAGTGTTCTGCTGAATGCGGCGGTACTCGTTCGACAGGAAGAAGAACAGCTTGTCTTTCTTGATCGGACCGCCGATCGTCCCGCCGAAATTGTTGTACCGGTTCTTCGGCCGCGTGCGCGCAAAGAAATTCCGGGCATCCAGTTTGTCGTTGCGAAAGAACTCGAACAGCGTGCCATGGAACTCGTTGGTTCCGGACTTGGTCACCACGTTCACCTGCGCGCCGCCGTTGCGCCCGTATTCCGAGGAATAGGCGTTACGCTCGACGCGGACCTCGGCGATCGCGTCCAGGTTCACCATCGACAGGTTGTTGCCGTTGTAGGTGTCGATGTTGCGGCCGCCGTCCAGGGTCCAGTTGTTGGCGCTGGTCTGGCCGCCGTTGAACGAAAACGGAACCGAAGTATTCGACCCGAATCCGGGCTGTTGCGCCTGCAAGGAACTCACGCCCGGTTGCAGAGTCATCAACTGAGTAAAGCTGCGGGTGTTGAGCGCCAACTCCTGCACCTGTCCACCGAAGATCGTCGAACCGACGTTGGCCGTCGCGGTGTCCACCTGGGCGACGATGGCATTCACTTCCACCGTTTCGCTCACCGAGCCCAACGTGAGCGTGGCGTCGACGCGGAGCGACTGCGCGGCCGACAGATCCACGCCGCCTTGCACCACTCGCTGAAAGCCCGTCTTCTCGAACGTGATCTGATACACGCCCGGCGGAACCTGGGGCGCCAGGTAGTTGCCGGCGGCATCCGTATTCACCACGCGCTCAAAGGGAGGATTGGCGCGCTGCACCTTCACAACGGCTTCGGGCACGGCAGCACCAGTGGGATCTTTGACCGAGCCCAGCAGCGTGCCCGTGTTCATCGTTTGCGCCGCCAGCATGGCGGGCAGACAGAGTCCGGCTGCAAAAGGAAGTAATTTAGCGAACACAACAAACCTCTTTTCGATGGGGCTAAGCCCAAATTCCGAAGCTTTTTTGGAATTATATCAGGACGCTGAGCGTTCCTGATCCTGATACTGGAGCTGGTACAACTTCCAATAAATCCCGCGGGCGGCCAACAATTGCTGGTGCGTGCCCAGTTCGCGCAATTCGCCCTTGTGCATCACAAGAATCCGGTCGGCCCGCTGGATCGTCGACAAGCGGTGGGCAATGACGATGGATGTCCGGCCTTCCAGCAGTTGATCCAACGCCGCCCGGATCCGTAGTTCCGTTTCGGTGTCCACCGACGAGGTAGCTTCGTCGAGAATCAGAAACTGCGGTTCGTGCGCCAGGGCGCGCGCAAACGAGATGAGTTGTTTCTGCCCGGTCGACAAGCCCGCGCCGCGTTCCCGCACCTGGTGCCCGAGGCCGCCGGGCAGTGCCTCGACGTAGTCAAGGAGGTTGACCCGCCGCGTGGCCTCGCGCAACTGGGCATCGCTGATCGTATGGGTGCCGAGGCGAATATTCCGCGCCAGGTCGCCGGTAAAGAGAAACGGGTCCTGCAAGACAATGGCGAAGCGGCGTCGCAGTTCCCTCGGGTCGACCGCCCGAATATCCACCCCACCAATCTGGATGGACCCCTTCTGGACATCGTAGAAGCGCAGCAGTAGATTCGTGAGCGTGGTTTTCCCGGCGCCCGTATGGCCCACCACCGCGATCGTCTCCCCAGGTTCGATCCGGAAGCTGAGATCCCGCAACACCCAGTCGTCCCCTTTGTAGGCGAACCAGACGCCCGAGAACTCGATCCCGGCGTCCGTCTCCGGCAGGCGCTCGTGTTTGGCCTCCGGGACGATTTCCGGCTGCGTGTCGAGCAGTTGGAACACACGTTCGCCCGCAGCCATCGCTCCCTGCAGAATGTTGTACTTTTCCGACAAGTCCTGAATCGGCCGGAAGAACCGGATCCCATATTGAAAAAAGGCCACCAGCACGCCCAGCGTCAATTCCCCGCCTTGAATTTTCCAGCCTCCGTACACGAGCAGCCCGGCAAGTGCGAGCATGCCCAGAAACTCGATCGCCGGATAAAACCAGCCGTAGGCGAAGATCGCCTCCTTGAAGGCTTCCATGTGCGCCCGGTTGCTCTTCTCGAATTGGGCGCTGGCGGCCGCTTCCCGGTTGAACAACTGGACCACGCTCATTCCGGTGATGTGTTCCTGAAGAAACGCGTTGATGCGCGCCACCGCCAGCCTGATTTGCCGGTAGCTGCCCTGAACCGACCGGCGGAAGAGGTAGGTGACGGCGAGCACAAACGGCATGGCGCCCATCAACAACAGGGTCATGCCCACCGACAAGCGCAGCATGGCGATGCAAAGAAACGACATCACGAAGACGTCGCCCAGAATCGCCACCAGGCCCGACGAGAATAGCTCGTTGAGGGCGTTGACATCCGTGGTCACGCGCGTAACCAGCCGGCCCACCGGGTGCCGGTCGAAGTAAGCGATGTCCAACTTCTGCAGATGTTCCATGAGCTGGCGGCGCAGGTCGAACATCGCGTGCTGGCCCACCTGCATCATCAGATAACCCTCTCCGAACTGAGAGAGTGTACCCGCCACCATCACGACCAGAAAGACCGCCGAGATCTGGGTAATGCCGGTCCAGGGATCCTGCGAGAGGTAGGGATCGAGGAGTGTGAGATCGCGGTTGGTTGCCGGGGCGAGGTACCGGTCCACGGCCAGTTTTGTCAGCAGTGGTCCGATCACCTGGCCCACTGACGCCAGCAGCATCAGCGCCAGCGAAACTCCCACCCAGCGCCAGTAGGGCCGGGCATACGCCAGCAGGCGGCGCATGAGCCGGGCGTCGTACGGTTTGGAGAGTATCTCTTCTTCCACGCGAGCTTTCAGTCTACGGGAAACCGCCGGACGATAAGCCGGTTTCTGTGCCAGACCGTTGCCGGCCTGGTGGCAGTCATTCCTCTCGGCCGGCCATTACTGGCCGGCTCTAGCAACCTACCCGGGAGTCGATCGGAGCGGGCCGCCCCTCCTCCCCTATTTGGTCTTGCTCCACGTGGGGTTTTCCCTGCCACCCGGATTACTCCGGGCGCGGTGCGCTCTTACCGCACCATTTCACCCTTACCGGCCGCACTTGCGCGCCGCCGGCGGTATATTTTCTGTGGCACTGATCCGTGAAACCCGCTTTGAGCGGGCCCCCCCGGCCGTTAGCCGGCACGCCGCCCTATGGAGACCGGACTTTCCTCGATTGCCCCTCTCTCCGCGAGCGGAGCGTGGGACTGTCGCGACTGCCTGTCCGGCGGAATCCCGACTTCAGTATAGCGGGTGGCCGGGAGAACGCAGATAAATGGCTTCCTTTCAAAAAATTAGGTGTAGCGCGTGGAACGGATTGTAGTATTATGGGGCTACAGTACGGTATTGCAAACAAAGCAAGTTAACAAGAACGTAGTTTGTCCACATCGGATTTAGGAGGGCTATCTGTAATGGCTCGCACATTCGCGAAGCTGGCAGCGTCCCTGTTGTTCCTATCGAGTCTGTTGTTCTCGCAGGGTTTGACGACAACGGCTACGAAGGATGACTGGGAGGAGATTAACTTTGAGTTCAACAGCGCGATCTTGAGCGACGGCTATCCCAGCCTGTTGCGCGTTGCTGAATTGCTGAACAAGAACCCCGATTATAAGGTCCGGCTCACCGGAAACACGGACTGGGTCGGCTCTCACCCCTTCAACGACAAGTTGGGCCGGAACCGCGCCAATGCCGTCCGGCAGTTTTTGGAGAAATACGGCGCTCGTCCGAACCAGATCTCCATCGACACCAAGGGCGAAGCATCGCCGAAAGTAGACAACAAGACCCGTGAAGGCCGGTTTATGAACCGCCGGGTCGAGATGGCGGTCACCGACGGCACCGGCAAGGTTGTCGGGGCCGGTGGCGTGGGCGACACCATCAAGGCGCTCGAAGCGCTCGCCAAGAAGCAGGAAGAATGCTGCTCTCAGATTCTGCGCCGGCTCGACAAGCTCGACGAGATTCTGGCGGCCATCCGCGATTTGAAGGGCGAGAACGAGAAGCTGCGCGCGGATGTCGAAGAGCTGAAGCGTGGCGGCGGAACGCGGGCGGCTGCCGTTCCCGCGCCGGCGCCGGGCCCGAGCCCCGAACAGATGCAGCGCATGGCCGACGATGCCGCATCCCGCGCCGTCGCCGACCTGAAGAAGTCCGGCGGCTTGCCGGGTCCGAAGTTCTCCATCCTCGGTTTGAACGTCGGGCCCGACTCCAACGGCGATGTCACCTTCAGCGGCCGTGGCCGTTTCTTCAACCCGTTCAACAAGAACCTCGCGGTCCAGGCGCAAGGCGAGTACATGTACTTCCGCGACCGGAACGAAGGTCAGTTTGATCTCGGCTTGGTCAACCGCTGGTGGAATATCCAGTTGGGCGGTTTTGCCAGCTTCAAGACCGTGGGTATGAAGCAGTACTCCTCCAACGCCACTCTCGGACAGTGGGCGGGTACCTTCGATTACCTGTTTAAGCAGGGCAAGGTCGGTTTGTTCGGCACCAAGGCCTTCATGCGCGAAGACGTGATTGGCAGCCGGATGATCGGCCGCAACATCCTGGAAGAGTCGTTCCTCCGTGTCACCGACCAGTTTGGCGGACAGGGCGCTCTCAGCCTTGGCAAACATGCCTGGGTCGAAGGGAACATCGGCTATGTGAAGACCCTGGCGGCCGGCAACAAGCCCGGCGGCACTGTTCGCCTCGTCTTCCCCGTCAACCGCATGTTCGCCCTCACGGCCGAAGGTGGATTCAACGAAACGCTCATCACCCGCGATCACAATGGCCGCGCCGTGTTCGGCTTTATGTTCGGCAACTACCTGACGCCTCGCGAATACGTCGCGGCCGATCACCCGGTCCCGGTGGAGATTCCGCGAGTGCGCTACGAGTTGCTGACTCGCCGCACCCGCACGGGCAACGATCCGCCAGTCGCCGACGCTGGTCCTGACCAGACGGGCGCACGCGCCGGTACGATCCAATTGGATGGCTCGGGTTCATTCGACCCCGATGGCGACCCCATCACGTTCCAGTGGACCCAGATCGCCGGACCCTCGGTTGCCTTGTCCAGCCCCGCCACCGCTCAAACGAGCTTCACGGCGGCTGAAGGGCAGGTTTACAGCTTCCGCCTCACCGTCCGTGACGACAAGGGCGCTCAGGGCATCGCGCGTGTCTCGATCAGCACGCGGGAAGCTCCGCGCGTTCGCATCATCCGCTTCACCGCTAACTCGCCGCTGGTTCGTCCCAACGAGCCGTCGACGCTCAACTACGTCGTCGAGAATGCCGACCAGGTCACCATCTCGGGCGTTAGCGAGGCGTTGCGGCCCGACACCGGCAGCGTTTCCGTGCGGCCTGGTATGACCACCAGTTACACCCTCACGGCTCGCAACCGCGTGAGTGAGGACACCGCGGTCGTCACCGTCATCGTCGAGCGTCCGCTCCCGCGCATCATCCGCTTCACCGCCGTGCCGGCAACCATCCTGCAAGGCGGCAAGAGCGTACTCCAGTGGGAGACGCAGGACGCCGACTCCGTCGAGATTCCGAACGTGGGTAGCTACGCGCCCAACGGCTCGGTCGAAGTGATGCCGGGTCAGACTCAGGTCTATACGCTGATTGCGCGTAACCGCAACGGCGAGGCGACTGCCTCTACGGTCGTGACCGTTGAGACGGGTCCGAAACCGACGATCAGCTTCTCGGCTAATCCGGTGCAAATTGTCGAAGGCGATTCCTCGACGTTGTCCTGGACTGTCCAGAACGCCGACGACATCACTATTCAACCGTTCGGTACGGTGAGCGCCACGGGTAGCCGCCAGGTCACCCCGGCCCAAACCACAACCTACACGATCACGGCGACCAACCGCTTCGGCTCATCCTCCGCGGCGGCTACCGTCGAGGTGATCCCACGCGCTCGCATCGTCAGTTGCACGGTCAATCCGACGACCATCAACAAGCCTGGCCAGCCGGTGACGTTCAGCTGGCAGACTGAGAATGCGCTCTACGTATTCATCGATGGCGGTATCGGGCAGCGGGCGGCTTCCGGCTCGCTCACCAATGCCGGACCCATCCGGTCGCAGACCTACACGCTGACGGCGGTCGGTCGTGGTTCTCAAGCCAGTTGCACGTTTGACGTGACCTTGGTTATCGTCGACGACAAGGTAAACCGCCCCCCGACGGCGATCATCGCCGGCAGCGGCGAAATCGTCACCTCGTTCCGCGAACTGGTGCTCAACGGCAGCGGTTCGTTCGACCCGGATGGCGACGCGCTCACCTACTCGTGGCGCAGCACCGACGGCCGGGCCATTGTGCTCGACCCCTCCTCGCCACGAACCACTGTCCGGCTGATCCAGACCAACTACGGCGACTTCAACTTCGAGTTGACGGTTACCGACAAGGCCGGTCTGACGGCTAAGTCAATCACACGAGTCATTCTCGTGCAGGCACGCCCCATCTTCTAGCAAGGCGTCCTGGTTCCAGACCAAAGCCCCGGCTACCCTCAAGGGTCGCCGGGGCTTTTCGTTTCTCTTCCTATCGTCCAAACAAAACCACTAGCGACTGGGCCGCCTGCCGCGCGGTTCAGGCCGCATGCATGAGTGCCGGAAACCTGGTCTATGGTTCCTCATCCAGGAGTTTATGGCCAGCGGTGGCAAGGCGGAAAGCGGCCAGCGCCATCAGTGCGGCCAATGCAATGGCGAGATAGCAGTAAACCGCGAACCAGTTGGAAGGATCGAGCGTCCGCACGAGCGCAGAGAGGATCACGACCACTTCACTGGCGGCCTTGGCGAGGAAGCCGAACCGCACCGTGATGAAAACCTGCACGACGCCGACGATCCCCAAGACGACTAGCGCAGCGGGATGAACGATCCGAATCTCGGTCGACAGCAACGCCGTAAAGAGTATCGTCACGACGGCGCAGGCCGCCCAGTCCCTTCGCAGAAGAACTCGAAACAGAAAGAGGAAGAATGTCATCACGACAGCCCGCGCGATGGCTTGGTTCAGAGCCTCGATAAGACCGGCGAGGAACCAGGGGGTCGACTGTAGCGGTTGCAGTCCGATGCCTCCAATCTGGGCGAGCGGGGCTAAGAGCGAGATGGCCCAAATGGACAAAGTGAAGCCGGAGGCGGCCATACCGATCAGGATGTCGCGGCCGACCGTGGCGTTTTTCCACTCGCCGTGGAGCAGGCGCGTCCAGGTAACGAGAACCACGGGCCAGTGGCGGCGGAGATAGGGCTCCATGGCGAAGAACGCAGTTCCAAACATCAGACTGCGAAGCACGGCCAGTCCGATTCCGTCGATCGGGGTGATCTGAGATCGCCAATGAAGCAAGTCGCCGCCGCGAAGTAAGAGGCTGCCAAGGTTGGCAGTGAAGACGAACGCGGCAAGCGTCGCCGCCCCGCGCAGGTCGGTTCGGCCGCGGCGATAGTTGTGGAAGGCGAACACGACGGCCACCAACATGAGGATTGTCTCGATCCGCCAGGGCCAGGGCGAACCTTCCAGCGTAGACTCCCATTCGCCTCGGACCCGGAAACGGCGCAGCCAACCCTCCTCGGCGGAGCCGTCAATCTCATAATTGAGCCCCGCCAGGTCGCGGTAGTTCCACGAGACGTGGCTGGGGGCGTTTGACACGGGCTCCAGCCGCGTCTTGTCGATACCCGCCGCCGTGAGCATCCCGTCCCAGTCCGGCGGCCGGCCGGGGGGCGCCTGGCGAAACTCCGGTACCGCTTCGTACCGGATTAGCTTGCCACGCAGGTCGAGGATCACCAGCACCATCCCCGGCGTGGTGAGAGGCGGGTTCTCGGGTCCAATTTCGGTGGTGGAGGCCGTTCGCAGCGCTCCCAGCGGGACCGGGCTTGTACGATACCAGTACAGGTTCGGTGTCCACAGGGCGTCGGATGCCTTCTGACCGGCGGCCCGCTCAATTTCCGCGGCGTACGTCAAGCCGTAGGCTTCGTTCGGCGTCCCGCCGTTCCCGGTGCGGCGGATAATGTCGCGGGCATGGATTCGAAGTTCTTCCGGTGGCACTGTCCGGACGGGGAATTTGAAATCAGCGGTCCAGCCGACCAGGAGAAGTGCGAGAACCGGCAGCACCACGAGCGGCGCCGCATGGCGTGGTCTCAAGCCCGTATGTTCGCCGGCCTTGACCACCATTTCAGGACTCGGGGTCTGGCCGGCTGCGAGAGAGGCGGCTAAGGGATCTCCGCCGGGGAGAGCGCGGGCGACAGCAAAGGCGGAGGCCGGACGGTGTGACGGATCGGGGTCGCGGCAAAGGTCTAAGACGCGGCCGATGTCGGGCTTGATAGCGCTGGTGGATGTTGTGGAGGAGTCCGGACGCTTACCAGTGAAGACTTCGTGAAGGAGGACACCAAGGGCGAAAATGTCACTCCGGCAGGTCACCTCCTTACCGTCCCGCTGTTCCGGCGACATGTAAGCAGGGGTGCCGCTCGTGACATCGTGAATGGATCCGGAGACACCGGCGAGTCCGAAATCGGTGATAATCACCTCGCCCCGTTGATCAATCATGATGTTGCCGGGCTTGAGGTCGCGGTGGACGATGCCTTTGTCGTGCGCGGCCTGCAGGCCGGCGCACAGTTTGCGGGCTATTTCGAGGGCTTTGTCTTCCGGAAGACGGCCGATGCGGCGGATCAGGGACGAGAGGTCCTCCCCATCAATGAACTCCATCGTAAGAAAGAGCCGGCCGTCGGATTCGGCGAGGTCGTGGACGCGGCAGACGTTCGGGTGGGAGACCATGCGGGCGGTGCGAACTTCGTTGCGGAAGCGGCTGATGACGGCTTCGTCCTTGGCCCAATGTTCAGGTAGGAACTTCAGCGCGACCGTCTGGCCAACCATCAGGTCGTTAGCGCGGTAGACTTCGCCCATGCCGCCTTTGCCAACGATGCTGACCACGCGATAGCGCTGGGCGAGCATCGACCCTGGCGGGAAACGGCCCTCGTCCATCGTCGACCGAGACTCAGGAGGCAGGCGAAAATGCTGAGTGGCCGTCTCGTCGGGCCGGCCTCCCTCATTGGGCATCGCTGGAATCTGCGTATCGTAGCAGCTTTTGAGACGCTATGAACTGACGGATGCTAACAACGTCAAATCGTACTACTTGCGTTTGAGAAGCCAGACCTCCGCCAGCCGCGATCTCTGCCGCCAATTCAGGTGTGCTTCGTCGCCGGCCCGGTCCCACGTGAGTTCCAGTCGCCCGTCCACCAGGCAGTCGGCGGGCACGGGAAACTCCTTGACCTCTGCCATCTCGCGTCCGTCGTTGGCAGGCTGCACTCTCCCGCCATCGATTTTCAGCAGCGCTTGCCCATAGCCCGAGGTTCTGACAACGTACTTGCCCTTCGGATCCAGCCCCTCGTAAACCATCGCCTTCGGCCACATCGTCACCTGCCACGACAAGCGCGCCCGGCTCTTCCCCTGGTCCCACCACCAGAACAGCGGATCGTGATCTTCGCCTGGTCCCCGCACAACGTGCGGCATTTTGGCGATGTTGCCGAGGTCGTCGTAGAAGCTGCCTGGCCCCGGATTCTCCCAGGAGGCAAGTTCTCGCAACCGGTTCACCCTGGCGGCTTCGTTGGGCAACCTGCGAATCCGCGCGAACTGGTCTTCGAGCCACCAACGATTGTTCAGCGGATTATCGACGAAATCGAGCACGGCCCCGCGCTCAGCCCCACTGGCTTGATACTTGGCAACGCTGGTTTGCAGCGCGATCGATTGCCACAAGCGCTCGCACAACTCCGCGATCCGCGCCCGTAACTCCACTCCCGCCACACCCCGGCTCAGAGTCTCCGCGGCCCCCTTCATCGCCGCCTCGGAGCCCAACTCGCCGGCGCGCGACATCCACTTATTGGCCTCCTGTTCGAGCTTCGTATCCTCTAGCAACCGTCGCCGTACATACGCATCGTAGTTCGCCCGCAACAGGCACATCTGCCAGCGCCAGTTCCCTGCCAGCCCCGGATTCCTTGCCTCCAACTCTTGCCACCACCGCAACGTCGCCTCTACTCCGCCGTTCGCCGCCAGCGACCCCCGCCAGTTGCGCTCCAACGCCAGAATCGCGTCAGCCGCTTCTTCCGCCACCGCCGGAGAAAAGTACACACGGCAATACTCGATGACGATGTCGCGCACGTCTCGCCCCGAATCCCAACCGAGCGCGCTCCAGACGATCTTGTTCACGTCGTCGTGCACACCGTCCGAGTAGCTGATGAAGCCATCGCTCAGTGCCGCATAGCGGTTGTGAATCGCCGCGTACTCCACCGGCCGCGGATTCACCGCCTCGCGCCCCAGAGTCAGCGCATAGGCTTGGTCCCACTCCGGCACTTCATACTGGCTCAGCTTGTTATGGGTTACGTCCGGATATAGCCGCAGTTTCACGCCCGCGGGCAGCCGCCGCCGCGTCTCTTCCACCGGCGGACTCGATGGTCCTGCGACGATCCCGCCAAACCACTCCGGCACCTGCCGGCCGAGCCAGTTGTACACCACCTCGGTCCTGGCCGCCGAAAACCCCTGCATCGATAGCCACACCTTCGCCTTGGGGTGCACCGGCCGCAGCCGTTTCGCAATCTCCTCCAGGTATGGCAGCAGCAGTTCCGGAGGATTGTGTCCGGGATCGCCGCCCGGCACGAAAACCCCGGTCAGCGTCGGTGACTCACGAAATACTTCGCTGAATTCCTCCAGCAGGCGTGCCGCCCGTTTCTTATCGTTCAAATCGATGGAAACGGGTGTCCAGACCCAATAGTCCAACCCGTACCGCTGGCAAATCCCCGCGATCGCGCGGTTCATCTCGCGCTTCGGCACTTTGACTACGGGGTTTCTGCCTTCGTCTCCGAACGGGATGTTCTCCACGGCATTGATGCCAAACAGCGCCAGTTC
>JAEUQD010001026.1 GCA_016789925.1 Bryobacterales bacterium
CGCGGGCGGCGTGGCGAATGCGCTCGGGCGACAGGTTGTCGCAGTAGGCATAGCCGGTGCGTTCGCCGGAAAGGACGCGGACGCCGACACCGAGCGTGGCTCCCTGGGTGGCGCTCTTCACGATCGACTCGTCCATGCTGATGCTGGTCGTCACCAGGTACTCGAAATAAAGGTCCGCATAGTCGCCTCCGCGCGACAATGCCTCGCCCAGATAGTTCTCGAGATCGTGAGCCGTAATCCCGAATTTCTGAGCGAAAAAGCTCTCGGAAATTCCCATACTCTCACGCTAGCACGCGCGGATTTGGGTACTCGACGCCGATGAGGAACAGGCCGCAGGCGGGGGCCCGCGGGCCGGCTTTCCCCGTTGCGCCGGCGGTGAGAAACTGCTGGAGTCCTAAGGCGTCGAGATTGCCTTTACCAATTTCCAAGAGCGTACCGACCATGTTGCGGACCATGTGCTTGAGGAAACCGGAACCACGCACACGAAACCGCAGGGCGGATTCGGCGGTGGCCAGTTGGGCGTCGAAAACGGTTCGGACTTTGGACAAGCCCAGGGCATCGCGTTCGTCGGCGGCAGCAAAGGCGGAGAAGTCGTGAGTCCCCGTGAACATTGGGGCGGCAGCCACCATTCGATCCACGTTGAGCGGGTAGGGATGGTGGTGGACGTAGCGACGGTCGAAGGGCGGACAGACTTCAGCGGTGTGTATCCGGTATTCGTATGTTTTTGCAACGGCATCGAAGCGCGGGTGGAAGCCGGCATGCACTTCTTCGGCATTGTTGACACGGATGGACTGGGGCAGCAGCCGGTTGAGCGCCCGGCGCAGGTTCACCACGGGAATTGGATTGCCGATAGACGCGGCGGCGACCTGGGCCAGCGCGTGCACACCGGCGTCGGTGCGGCCGGACCCGGCCACTGGTACGGGAGCGCCTTCAATGTCCGAAAGAACTCGCTCCAACTCGCCTTGGACGGTCGGCAAGTCCTTCTGAATCTGCCAGCCGTGGTAGCCGGTTCCGTCGTAGGCCAGGGTCAGCTTGATCCGCCGCATTTGCAATAACCGGGTGTTACCATCTAGGATTCAGGGAACTGAGGCGCTTGCCTGTTCGTCTTTCCACGATAGCCCACTCACGGGTTGTGGTTGATTTTTCCCGTCAGGGTCACCGGAGTTCTACATGAGTACTGTTCGAGCGTATATCGCTGGCATTTGTGCATTGCTAATGTTGGGTTCTTCATTGCCCGCGCAGCAGGTCTCGATTGTTTCGTACAAAGAGCCCAAAGGATTTATCGAGAAGCTAAAGAATCCTTACCAGATCCGCGAGGTAATGCCGATCCGGCTCGGCAACTCCAATAGGCTGGATTCGCTGCTGCGGGCCGGGAAGTTGTACCTGTCGCTGCGCGACGCCATCGCGCTCGCGCTGGAGAATAACCTGGACATCGAGGTCCAGCGCTACGGCCCGGAAATCGCCAAGGCGTCGCTGCTGCGCGCCGAAGCCGGCGGACTGCTCCGTGGCGTTCCAACGACCATTCAACAGGGGCCCAACAGCGCGCAGGCTCAGGTTACCGGTGGAACCACCGGGGCGGCCAGCACGGGCGGTACCGGCTCGAATCTCACGTCTGGGGGGAGCGGCGGCGGCACGGGCGGAACCGTGATTTCGGCCACCGGAACCGCGATCCAGAACCTCGACCCGGTTTTCGTCAGCACGTTTAACATCGGCCACAATACGCGACCCCAGGCCAACACCGTGACGACAGGGTTAACGGCGCTCACCTTCGATTCGCACAGCCACTCCTACGCCGTGCAGAAGAGTTTCCTGACCGGGACGACCGCCAGCTTTGGCTGGAATAATGTCTCGTCGCGCGCCAACAACCCGTTAAGCGACATCAACCCGTCCACGACGGCGAACTTCCAGCTACAGGTCTCGCAGCGGCTGATGCAGGGGTTTGGCAGGGCCGTCAACAACCGCAATATCCGCATCGCCCGGAACAATCTGCGCGCGTCCGACCTCCAGTTTCAGCAGCAGTTGATCGTGACCATTTCCGCGGTCACCAATCTCTACTGGGATCTCGTGAGTTTCATCGAAGACGTGAAGGTGAAGCAACAGTCGGTGGCGCTGGCGCAGAAGCTGTATGAAGACAACAAGAAGCAGGTCGAAATCGGAACTTTAGCGCCAATTGAGATCGTGAGCGCCGAGGCCGAAGTGGCCCGCCGTCAGCAGGAGTTGACGGTGGCCGAAACGCTCGTGCTCCAGCAGGAAACGATTCTGAAGAACGTGCTATCGAGGACCGGAAACATCAACATGGTCGTGGCCGAAGCCCGCATTGTTCCGACCGACCGCATCCGCCCGTCCGACGATCCGATTCTCCCGGTGCAGGAACTCTATGACATGGCTCTGAAAAACCGGCCGGACCTGGCGCAGACGCGCATCAACATCGAGAACGCCAAGATCGGATTGAAGGGCAGCCGCAGCCAGTTGCTTCCTTCGTTGGACGTGCAGGGCAGCCTTCAGAACAACGCCCTGGTGGGACAAGTCAACTCCGTTGCGTTTCCGCCCGGGCGCCCGGCAACCATTCGCAATCCGGACCCGTTCTTTATCGGGGGCTTTCCGCGGGCGATGGAACAACTGTTCCGGCGTAACTTTCCCGATTATTCGGTGGGCTTCCAGTTGAACATTCCGATCCGGAACCGCTCCGCGCAGGCCGACATGATTCTCGACCAGTTGAGCCTGCGGCAGTCGGAACTGAACGAGCAGCGGCTGTTGAACTCGCTTCGCGTGGATGTGCAGAACGCGGTGATCGGGTTAACCCAGGCGCGGGCACGCTACGACACAGCGGTGAAGGAGCGGGTGCTCCAGGAGCAGACACTCGACGCGGAACAGAAGAAATATGCGCTCGGCGCCTCGACGGTGTTTTTTGTGATCCGCTACCAGCGCGACCTGGCCCAGGCGCAGTCGAATGAAGTCACCGCGCTGTCGCTGTACCAGAAGGCGCGCACCCAACTCGAACAGGTGACCGCTCAGACTCTGGCGGTGGCCAATGTCGATCTGAGCGAAGCGATGGCGGGACAGGTGAAGCGTGAGGCGGATCCGATTCCGCCGGGCCAGTAGGATTAGCCCCGGGTCATGTGTTCGAGCATCAGCGCCTTGAATTCCTCGAGAGGAGGAATCTCCGCGATCACCTGGAGCTTGAATCCCAGTCCCCGAGCGAGTGGCTTGAGCATCGACTCAAAATCGTGGCTTCGCACGATAACGATTTCCGGTCTCCCTTTGGTGGTTTCGATGCCCTTGAGAGTAACTTCAGCCAGCAGGTTGGCTGTCGACTCCTCGGGTGGGGCCACCACCGGGGCGAGCGCGATTCCGGAGCCGCCGTCGAGCGCGACCGCTGCCCGGAAAGCAGCCTTGCGGCTGTTCTTCTTGCCGATCCCCGTTGGCGCGTAGAAGTGATCGACAATCAGCATGCCGCCGTCGGCAGGCAGCGACTTGGCGCGCTTCACCCGCGTCTGATCGAGGTCGGGCATTGGCAGTACCTCCGCTGCACGGGTGGGAACACCGGTACTCAGCACCATGTCCCCGTCTTTCCAATCCACGAGGGGATACCGGCCACCGTCCCAGGTCACCCTCTCGCGGTGCCCGGCTATCAGCGCCACGGCCTCGAGCCCGCGCGCCAGGAGGCTGCCTTCTTCCTCAGTCGGGTACCACGCCAGATAACCGGGCCGCACCGTGCGGAATATCGGTACTTTGCCCCGGCCCTTCATCATCTCCGGAGCAAGCTGACGGAGCAGTTCCCGGTCGGACGGATCCAGTTCGGCTCGTGAAGCGAATTCCACCCGGATGCCGTGCTGTTCGCCGAGGAACAGGTCGAGATCCGGAGCTCCGTGGGCCTTCTCGAAGAAACGCTGCCCCGCGGCGCCCACATAAACGGCCACAGCCTCGAACTCGCCGACCGCGCCCATCACCGAGGCTGAATGGACTTGTCCGCCGTCATCGCGCACGAGCACCAGTTGATCCTCGGACATCCACGACCATGGCTTCAATAGCCGCAGACTCGCGGCGGCCTTGCACAGCCTCTCCGCCGTCTGGCGGCCGAGAGGCGTTTCTCCCGGCAGTTCTCGCGCAAAGAAAGATTCGGTCACTGGCGAACTAATTTACCATCCAGGATCACCATCACGGGCTCGATGTCCTTGATCTGGTCGTCGGCGCACTTGAGGTAGTCCTTGTCGATGACGACAAGGTCGGCCAGTTTGCCGGTCTCGATCGTGCCGCGCTCGTGTTCGGCGAATTGAATGTAGGCGGCCCAATCGGTGTACATGCGCAGGGCGTCTTCGCGTGAGATGCGCTGCTCGGGCGCCTGCACTTCTCCGGTGATCATCTTGCGGGTCACGGCGGTCCACATCCCGAGGAACGGGTTGTAGGGGTTGACGGCCTTGTTCTTGTCGAAGCCGATCATGTGGTCGCTGCCGCCGGCCAGGCGAATGCCAGCCTCCCGGTAGGTCTTGAGCGGGAAGAAGTACTTCATTCCGCCGTGGGGAAAGACGCGCGACAGCGCGGGACCGTCGAGGTAGAGCCAGGCGGGTTGGACGTCGGCGGGGAGGTCCATCTTCTTCAAACGGGCGATGGCTTCGGGTGTTTGAAAGCTGGCGTGCATCGGGTGGGACCGCGTCGGTTTGAGCGGCTTGACGGCATCGAGTTTCTCGAACACATCCATCATGACGTCCACCGCGCCGCCTCCCTGGGAGTGGGCAGTTAGCTGCCAGCCCATGTCGCGCGCCGCGCTGAAAACGGACTCGAGTTTGACGGGTTCGATGAACAACTGGCCGCGCCAGTCGGATTGGGTGACCCCATAAAGCTGCTTGCCGAACGGCCCGTAGGGCATCCGCTGATAGGCGGTGCCGATCGTCATGCCACCGTCGAGGGTGACTTTGAAGGTGACGAACTTGAGCCACGAATCGCCCGCGTTGCTGCGCCAGGGCGAGGAACGGATGCGCGAGGCCAACTGGTCCGCCGGCGGAGTGGAGTCGAGCCGCCAGGTGAGCGCGACGCGCACGGGCAGTTTGCCGGAAGCCTTGAGCTTCTCGTAGAGCGCGACATCATCGGCTCCGACGGCGCGGTCGCCCACGCCCGTCAATCCGGCGTCGAGGTAACGGCGCAGTTGCTTCTCCATCGCATCCAGACGTTCCTGTTCGGTAAAACTCTCCGAGCGGTTGAGACCTTTCAGCATTCGCCCGGCGTTTCGAAGGATTCCGTTGGGTTCGCCATCGGGTCCGCGCTCGATCACGCCGCCGGGCGGGTTGGGCGTGTCGCGGGTGATGCCGCTCATCTTCAGGGCGAGGGAATTGACAATCCAGACGTAGGAAGCATCGAACATCACCGGATGCTCAGTGGCCACGTCGAGAACGTCGCGGGTGGGCATCTTCATCTCTTTCAGCCGGGTGGGGAAGGTGCGGGGCACGACAATCCACTGGCCCCTGGGCGTGGACTTCATTCGCTCTCGGATGTAGGCCTGGACGGCGGCGTCGGAATCGAGCGGCGGCAGCGCGCCGCGATATTCGCTGAGGCCCGCCGACAGCACATGAACATGGGCGTCGATCAAGCCCGGCAGGACGTTCCTGCCCTTGAGGTCGACCATGCGCGTGGAGGGGCCACGCTGCTTGAGCACCTCGCGGTTGGCGCCGACGGCCGTAATCCGCTGTCCTTCCACGGCGACGGCTTCGGCGACCCTGAACTTCTGATCGACGGTGAGAATGCGTCCGTTATGCAGGATAAGGTCGGCGGCGAGAAGGAAAAGAAGAATCATAGGACACCTATGTCTTATTATGCGGCATTCAACTATGATGTTCCCTATGGGTTCAACCATTCTTCTCGCGACCCTCACGGTGGTCGGCAACCTCACCGGAATGATGGACGCGTGGCTCAGCCAGTTGGCCGAGCGCGCCTTCGAGCAGCGCCAACTCACCTTGCAGGCCATCGAAACGCCGGAACAAGTGCGCGCCCGGCAGGACTACGTCAGGCGCACGATCCTCGATTCGCTGGGCGGGTGGCCGGACAAGACGCCGCTCCAGGCCAAGATTACCGGGACGCTGGATCGCGACACCTACAAGGTGGAGAAACTGGTGTTCGAGAGCCTGCCGGGCTTTCGGGTGACCGCGAACGTCTATGTGCCGACCGATCGGAAGGGACCGTTTCCGGCGATTCTCGGCGTTGCCGGTCACTCGAACGAAGGCAAGGCCATCGACACTTATCAGCGGTCGTGGATCGGCTTTGTGAAGCGCGGCTGGCTGGTGATCGCCTACGATCCGCCGGGACAGGGGGAGCGCAGCGAATACTGGGATGCGACCGCGAACAAGTCGAAGATCGGCATTGGCACCCGGGAACACACGATGGCGGGTCTGCAATGCCTGCTGACGGGGACCAACGTC
The DNA here is from genome assembly GCA_016789925.1 of Bryobacterales bacterium. Taxonomy (GTDB): domain Bacteria; phylum Acidobacteriota; class Terriglobia; order Bryobacterales; family Bryobacteraceae; genus JADLDI01. Next base: position 6,411 of record JAEUQD010001026.1, read on the forward strand.
GCGCGGTATGAAGTGTGGGACGGTATCCGGGCCTTTGATTACCTGTTGACGCGGAATGATGTGGACCCCAAGCGCATTGCCGTGGCGGGCAACTCGGGCGGCGGGACGCAATCGGCGTATTTGTCGGTGCTTGAGCCGCGGCTGGCCGTGTCCGCGCCATCCTGCTACATCACGTCGTGGCGCAAGCTCTGGTACAACCCCGGTCCGCAGGATGGCGAGCAGAACTTTCATAACTTCATCGGCGCAGGCCTGGACTTCGGCGACTTTCTGCTGGCGTTCGCTCCCAAGCCGATCAAGATGATGACGGCCATCAAGGACTTCTTCCCAATCGACGGGGCGCGGGCGACCTACCAGGAAACGGCCCGGTTGTTCGATCTCGTCGGCGCGCGGGACAAGATCGACTTCTTCGAGTACGACGACACGCATGGCTGGTCGAAGCCGCGCCGTGAAGCGACGTATCGCTGGTTTGAGCGCCACTTGAACGGACGCGAGGACGAGGGGCTGGAGCCGGAGTTTTCCGTCGAGAAGCCGGCGGCACTCAATGTGACGACGACGGGGCAGTTGTCTACATCGCTCGGTTCGGAAACGGTCCATTCGCTGAACCGGAAGCTGGCGGAGGAAATGCACCCTCGCCGCGCCAGCACGCGCCCGGACACCAGTCTGCCCAGCCTCGTGCGGGCTCGTCTGAATGTCCATACCCCGGCCGCGCCGCTGACCACCCGCTCATTTGGCGAGATCGGACGGGACGGTTATCGGATCGAGCGGCTGACGTTGGAAACCGAGCCGGGCATTACCGTACCCGCGTTGTTGTTCGTGCCGGCGCGGCGGAGCGGGACACCGTCGGCGGCGACCCTCTGTTTTGACACGAAGGGTAAGCAGAGTTGTGAGGCGGATTTGGCGGCCGCGGCTTTGAAGGGTGAATTGGGCCTGGCGATTGACCCGCGAGGCTGGGGCGAATCGGCGGCGCCGGTCTCGCAGCGCGGCGGATATGGCGCGGCATACCAGACCTTTATGCGAGCGTTCCTGCTGGGGCGGACGATTCCCGGTCTGCAAGTGGTGGACGTAGCGCGGGCCGTTGATTATCTACGGTCGCGTCCGGATATCGATGCCAGGCAGATCACCGTACGGGCTACGGGGAACGCCGCTGTCCTGGCGCTGTACGCGGCCACGCTCGACAGCCGCATCAGCAAGGTGCAGGCAACCGACCACTTACAGTCGTATCTGTGGCTGGCGCAACAACCGGTGCACGAGGGCTATCTCGATGTAATTGTGCCGGGGGTGTTGAAGGACTTCGATATTCCGGACCTGGTGAAGCACTTAGGGAGCCGATATGCGCGCTAGTCTCCTGTTGTGGGTGGCTCTGGCTGGAGCGCAGACACTGCCGCAGACGCAGCCGCTCACGCGTACCGGCGACCTCACGATGCAGATGGTGGCCGATATCGATGGATGGTTGAGCCGGCGTCTGGCCGATTCGCCGAACCGGCGTAAAGCGCCGACGCCCGCGGCACGGCAGGAGTTGCGGGAGATCATCGGGGTGCTGGATGCGCGGGTGCCGTTCGAGTCGCCGGCGCCCGATGCGACGCTGGCGCGGACGGCGGTGCTGGCGGCGGCATCGCAGTACCAGGTGATGGCTATCCGCTGGCCCGTGCTGGATGGGGTGGATGGCGAGGGGTTGCTTCTTCGGCCGTCCCGCGTCGAGCCGAAAGCCTACGTGATCGCCATTCCCGATGCGGACCAAACGCCCGAGGCCTTTGCCAACGAACCCCTGGTGCGGCGTTTGGCCGAGGGGGGCGCGCTGGTTGTGGTTCCGCTGGTGATGGATCGCGCCGACACGCTGTCGGGCAACCCCGCCATCCGGCTCACCAATCAGCCGCACCGGGAGTTTCTCTACCGGATGACGTACGAAATGGGCCGGCACATCATCGGCTACGAGGTACAGAAGGTACTGGCGCTGGTGGACTGGTTTCACAAACTGCCGCGGCATCCGATTGGTGTCTATGGTTATGGCGAAGGCGGGATGCTGTCGCTGTTCGCTTCGGCGCTGGACGAGCGCATCGATGCGACGGTAGTTTCGGGCTACTTTCAACCTCGGGAAGAAGTGGTGTGGTCCGAGCCAATCTACCGGAATGTCTGGGCGCAGTTGGAACGCTTCGGCGATGCGGAACTGGCCGGGCTGATTGCGCCGCGCGCGCTGGTGATCGAGACGCGCGAGCATCCCGCGGTGGCGGGTCCAGCGGCGGAGCAACCGAACCGGCGGGGGGCGGCGCCGGGAGCGATCCGGACACCGTCGCGCCAGGCTCTGGACCGGGAAGTGAAGCGGGCGCAGCGGTATCATCCCCGGATCAAGCTGGAAGCGGACGCGTTGCATTCGTTCGCCGCCGCTTTGGACGTGAAGCCCGGTGGGGCGGGCGGCGCGCCATCGCCGATCCGCCATTGGGATGCGGCGGGCCGCCGGGCCCGGCAGTTCCAGCAAATGGTGGACTTCACACAGCGGTTGATGCGGCTGTCGGAGTTCCGGCGCAAGGAGTATTTCGCTCAGTTCGATCCGGCGAATCCGGGGGCCTACCGGGAGAAGTTGTGGGACGTGCTGGGGAAGATGCCGGCGGCGAACCAGCCGTTGCGGGCAGAGACCCGGGAGATCTACAACACGCCCAAGTTCACCGGGTACGAGGTGGTGATTCCGGTTTGGGATGAGGT
>JAEUQD010000604.1 GCA_016789925.1 Bryobacterales bacterium
AGCCCGGCGCCGGCGCGCGTAGGCGGCAAAGGTCTTGGCCGCAAGACGCCAAACCGGCTCCGTGGTGACCCAGCGGACATCAATCGACGCGTCGCGCAGAAACTCGTCCAGCCGCGAGCAGGCGGGATGCGCGGACAGTTCCGCGTAGACGACGCCGCTGATGACGAGCGCGCCTTGCGAGGAAGCGGAGGCCAGCAGTTCTGCCAGTGAGGACGCTTCCGGCAGACCGGAGAGGATCGCCGACAGCACGTTCGAATCAATCGCCGTCCTCACTGCTCATCGTCCCGCAGATCAGCCACCCAAGCCTTGACGTCGTGCACGGACCGGAAGCCGGCGGATCTCCAGGCACCCATCCAACGGCGGAACGGGTTCGCCTGACCACGCGCGGGCCGGATGACGGTCTGCCCCTCCTCGAACAGGAACTGAACGTGATCGCCAGGCTTCAGACCCAGGCGGTCCCGGACGGGCAGCGGAATCGTGATCTGGCCTTTGCTGGTGACCGTCGCCTCAAATGTATCCTTACTTTTCATCCTTACAGTAAGGATAGTATGCCTTTCGACCTCCGGTCCCCACTTCTTGAGCGACCCGCGCCAGCCACAATCGACCCGTCGCGGAGAAACTCGTCCAGCCCCGAGCACGCGGGATGCGCGGACAGCTCCGCATAGACGGCGCCGCCGATGACGAGCGCGCCTTGCGAGGAAGCGGAAGCCAGCAACTCTGCCAGGGAGGACGCTTCCGGCAGACCGGAGAGGATCGCCGACAGGACGTTCGAATCAATCGCAGTCCTCACTGCTCATCGTCCCGCAGGTCCGCGACCCAAGCCTTGACGTGGTCCACGGACTGGAAGCCGGCCAAACTCCAGGCGCCCGTCCAGCGGCGGAACGGGTTCGCTTTCACGCGCGGGCCGGATGACGGTCTGCCCCTCCTCGAACAGGAACTCAACGTGATCGCCAGGCTTCAGACCCAGGCGGTCCCGGACGGGCAGCGGAATCGTGATCTGTAGCGAATTGTTCCTTACTTGTTTGGCTGCGGGTTCGGGATTCTCGGCGGGGCGCGGTAGCTGTCGGCCGGGCTTCACGCCCAACGGGAGTTTCCGCCGCAATCCCGTACCCACCGTGAAGAGCCGAAGACTGGCCGGTTTCGAGTCCAGCGAACCGGAACTTAGCCTCCGGAGCAAGTACTCATTCCGAATCGCAGCGACTCGATCCGCCAGTTACCGTTCAGTTTGCGCACAATTACTGTAACTACCGTCTCTGATTTGACGACTATTGAACCATATTGCACTTGAATAGCATCAACGATGGCGACTTCCGCGCCGAGAAGGCGGGTGCGCTGAGTCTGTTGGATCTTCGGCGGCGTTCCTTCCGTCCAGAGTTTTCGCGTCTTAAGCAATTCAAGAATCTCAGCCGGACCCACGCCGAGACGGCATTCGTTAACCCAGATGTCGGCTTCAGATCCGAAAAGCTCAGCGCTGGCCTGCAAATTCGGATCCGCAATGAGCGCGTTGAGGGACCTGATAACGGCCGTTACTTCACTTGGTTCGCTGACTCGACGCGGCTGAGCCGGCAGGGCGGCAGCAACAGCAAAAAAGACCATACTCAATGCATAGCGTTTTCTTGCCATATGCGCTTCATCTTAACCCGCCAAGCGGAGTGATCACGCATTTCTGAGCCGCACGCGTCAGCAAGCCGGTTTCGGATTCTTTCAGCCAAGCTGCTATTCGCTATCCGGACCAAGTGATCCCCAAGCGTCAGTTCGTCCTCAATAAGACGACGTGCCAACAACGGGGCGTTCCAACTCCCGGCGCGAGCGCGGCCGTCCCGCCCGCACACGACCTTGGAGTTGCTTCACCATCGCCCCCCTTCCTTGTTCCAGTCGTTCTTTCCATATCAAGACCTGCTATTCTTTCTTCGAAAAATGATGTGCCGCGAGGTGCTCTGGCCGATCGGTTTTGACCGAGATATCTCAAGTAGTGTGTTTCACGTGAACGTGTTTCGGTGGATCCCCAGCTTCCTCTTTTTGTGCGCCATCTGTTGCGCCCAGCCAGCGACCCTCCCGTCGCGCTCAACAATTCGCTTCTATGTACCGGATGAGTACGGTCGACCGGCTCCGTACTCGGTCCATGAATTCTATGCCAGTGGATTAGCGATGACTTCCTATACCCACTTCTTTCGGGGGATGGAGGCTCAGGGAATTCCGTGCGGCCGCTACAGATATACCCTGGTGCGGACCGATCTCCCCGCGCCGAAGTTGACCACCATCAATGGGACCCTTGTGGTTCGACTTCCGGAGCACTGGGTCTCGGTTGCGCCGCCCGGCGTCTTTCGCATCACGCCAGAGGGTAAGGAGGCGATAGTTGACTTCCACGATGAACCCACGACGATCCGCGGCTCATTCCAACCGAAACCGGCTCTGCCGGGGCGCAGTTGGATTCGCGTCTACGGTCCTGGTTTGGCCGGCCCTCGCGAGGCAGCCCTGAACAGCGATGGACAATTCACCCTCTATGAGATGGTGCCCGGATGGCATATCGTGGCTCTCGTGAACGATGGACGCCCCATTCAGGCCGATCCGGTCTTCATTCCCGACGGACGCCCGGCCAAAGATGTCCAGCTTCAATTCAAGGCGGAAGCGCTCCTTGGAACGAGAGGACGTTGACCTTTGAATGAAAGCCGGCGAACCAACCACGGTTCAAGAGGTTTCTCGCTGTGGTCACCAGCGGAGGCAACACCATGGATTCCCCGATAGCGGAGCGGCACTACACTCTCGTCGGTCCCGATGGAGCACACTCCATCGTGGTCGTCCAACTCGGCATCCCTCAGCCCGACGGACCCGCTTGGCAGTGCCCCTATCAGATTCAGGGCCTGGGCAACACCTATACCTGTGTCTGTATCGCAGTCGACTCCATTCAGGCGCTGCAACTGGTGATGATCATGATCGGTGCGGAACTCGATGCATACTGCCGGACAATGAACAGTCAACTCTATTGGAACTGGAACGGTGGGAACAATCTGGGGTTCCCCCTGCAGTGACAACTGGTCACGCAAGAATCGCGAGACGTGGGACATCGTTGC
>JAEUQD010000664.1 GCA_016789925.1 Bryobacterales bacterium
CCCTGTGACGCATAGACGCGGGCGCGCGGGTACACCGTGCCGGACCCGCGGCGAATCTCGCTCGGATATCCGAGCAGCATCGTCGCCGTGGAGTGGCCGGAGAGCGGATCGCTGGTCACTGCCGTGAGCCGGCGGTCGAAGACGGCGGTTCCGTTCATCGGATCCGACGCATTAATCGAATACCGGCGCGGAGCGAAGCTATAGCCCATTCGCAAGCTGTGCGACCCCTTGATCTTCGTCAAATTGGCCATGAACTGCGGCACGGTGTCTTCGATAATGAAACCTCCGCCACCGCCCATGTTGAACTCGCCGACCGCCTGGAACGTGGGCAACGGACTGAACAGCACATCCGGCTGGAACATCGTGATCCCCGCCTGCTTGAGCAATTCCGAACGCTCCAATTGCCGGTTCAGCGTATTCAGCGGGTTGATCGGGTCGTTGATGCCGAAGCGCGCGTCCAGCACCATCGTCGGTGAGAAGATGTGATTCCAACCCACCGACGCGCTCCTCGCGTCAAAGCGCTGCCGGGCTACGAAATTCGGGTTGGCATTCGGAGAGGAGTCGCCCGCCTGTTGGTCCAGGAACCGGAAGTACACGTTGTCCTTGGTCGAGAAGTTATGGTCCAGGCGGCCCACAAACGCGTCCCGGTCGTTCTGGTAGCCTTCCGTGTTGATCATGTTGTTGAACAGGCCCGGTTCCGTCGGCAACGGCATCGTCCGGTCTATGAAAAAGCGGACAGCCGGGCTGATGCGATTCTCCGGGATGCGGTTGCCGGGAAACAACTGCCGCTGAATCTGCCCATCGGGTCCCTGCGTGCTCGTCAACGGGTCATAGATGCGGCGCTCCTGCTGCGAGAAATCGCCTGCGCGCTGGGCCGCAACCGGCGTCGTGGAAATCAGTGTGCTCCCACGGCGGGCCCGAAACCCTTCCCACGAGAAGAACCAGAACGTCTTCTCCCTGCCGTTGTACACTTTCGGCACCATCAGCGGACCGCCCAGGGCAATCCCGTACTGGTTCTGCCGGTAAGGCACTTTGCCGCGCCCCGAACGGTTTGCAAAGAAGTCGTTGGCGTCGAACTTATCGTTCCGCAGGAAGTGGTACAGGCTACCGCGCAAATCGCGAGTGCCGCTCTTCACCACGATGTTGACGTTGGCGCCCGCCGAACGTCCGAACTCCGCCGAGTTGTTGGTCGCCACGCGGAACTCCTGGATCGAGTCCATCGGCGGCGAAGCGCCCGGCGAGTTCATGTGCTGGAAGTTGTTGTCGATGCTGTCGAGGGTGAAGTTGTTATCTTGTGTGCGCTGGCCGTTGACCGAAACCAGTTGCGTACCCGACAACGTACCGCGGCTCTGGCTGCGGCTGATGTCGCTCGTGCCTGCGTTCAAAAGGATCAACCGCGTGTAGTTGCGCCCGTTCACAGGCAGCCGCGCCAAATCCTGACTGTTTACCGTCCCACCGACCGAAGCATCCTGCGTCTGGAGCACCGGAGCCGCCGCGGCGACCTCGACAGTCTCCGCTACCTGCCCCACGTCCATCGTGAAATCGACTTTCAGGTTCGCGGCCACTTCGAGCACCACGCCTGGCCGCACAGCCGTGCGAAATCCCGGCGCGGACACGCTGATCTCATAGGTTCCCGGGTTGAGCGGGAAAACGCGGTACTGTCCGTCCGATCCGGAAATCACCGCGCGGCTGACTTGTGTCGCCGTGTTGCGAACTGTAACATTGGCGCCCGGGATGCGCGCGCCTTGGGCGTCAGTGATGTCACCTACCAGGGTGGCGTTCGTGGTTTGAGAAAAGGTTGGGCTTGCCAAGGCGAGGGCTAAGCCAAGACACGTGTAGAGACGTAGCAATCGGTAACTCATGCGAGCAAACCTCCCAGCAACCGGAAATTCGGAGACCTTCGGTATCCCGGTTGTATACGATGCGAATTATACGTGGATCGGAGCCGGCCGCGCAACCCTCCAAAGCGGTTATAATTTGGCCAGGGATGCTAAGTAGTAGACAGGCCAGTCAGATTCGCATACAATTTGTATACAGCCCCATGCTCCGCCTACTCCCGCTAACCGTCGCTTTCGCTGCGTTTGCGGCCGATTCTACCGAACTCTTCGAGAAAAAGGTTCGCCCGGTGATCGTCGCCAAGTGCCAGGGCTGCCACTCCGGCAAGGAACCGCGCGCCGGTCTCGACCTCACCTCCGGCGCCGGCTTCTCCCGCGGCGCCGATTCCGGCCCCGTCGTGGACTCTACCAACGTGGAAGAAAGCCGCCTCCTCAAGGCCATCGGCTATCTGGACCGCATCAAGATGCCGCCCACCGGCCGGTTGGCTGATTCGGAAGTCGAAGCCATCACCGAATGGGTGCGGGCCGGCGCCCGCTGGCCGGGTGCTCAGCAGCAACAGAACATCGTCACAACCCGCGGCTATTCCCGTGCGCAGAAGGCGTTCTGGTCCTTCCAACCCCTCCGTCGTGTCGAACCTCCCGCCGTGAAGAACACGGCTTGGGCACGGACCCCCATCGACAAGTTCCTCCTCGCAAAACTGGAAGAAAAAGGCCTGTCTCCGGCCCCCGAAGCCGACCGCCTCACCTTCCTCCGCCGCGCGACCTACGATCTCACCGGTTTGCCGCCCACCGACACCGAGATCCAGGCTTTCCTTGCCGACACGTCGGCCGAAGCCTACGACCGAGTCATTCAGCGGCTGCTCGCTTCCCCGCGCTACGGAGAAAAATGGGGACGCAACTGGCTCGATGTGGCCCGGTACGCCGATTCCACCGGGGCCGACGAAGATCATCGTTACGTCCACTCCTGGCGTTATCGCGACTACGTCATCGACGCCTTCAACAAGGACACTCCCTACAACCAGTTCCTCCGTGAACAGATCGCCGGCGACCTTCTGCCTCCGCCTCCGGGCGAAGAGGTAAATGCTCGCGGCACCGTCGCCACCGGGTTTCTCGCCTTGGGCCCGAAACTCATCGCCGAGCAGGACAAACCGAAGATGTTCTACGACATCGTCGACGAGCAGATTGAAGTCATGGGCAAGGGCGTGCTCGGCCTGACGATTGCCTGTGCCCGCTGCCACGACCACAAGTTCGATCCCATCTCGACGAAAGACTACTACGCGCTCGCCTCGATCTTCGCCAGCACCAAGCAACTGGCGAAACTCGAAGGCACCGTCTCAAAGCTCTTCTTCGCTCCTCTCTCCGACAAAGCCACCGCCCAGGCCTGGGAGGATCACCAGAAGAAGATCGAAGACAAACAGAAGCAGATTGATGAGGTCGTCGGCCAGGAAGCAAAGCGCTACCGCGACTCGCTGGCGCCGCGTCTGGCCGAATACATGGTCGCCGCGCGCCACGTCTACGAATTGAACCAGCCGCCCGCCCCAGGGCTCGACCGCGACGTGCTCGACCGTTGGGTGACCTATCTCAAACCGGGCCGCGAGCGCCGCGTCCACCTCGAGCGCTGGCAGAACGCCGCCCGTAGCGAATGGGAGTCCGTGGCCCGCGAATACCAGGACAACCTGATCGCCACCGCCCGCCATCGCGCCGAGGCGCAGGCCAATTGGAAAAAGCAGGCCGAGGCCGCCAAGGCGGAAGGCAAACAACCGCCGCCGGCCCCCGTCTTCTTCGCCGGTGACGATCGCTATTTCACCGAAGTAACCACCGGCAAAGGTCCCTTTGCCTTGCCTGAGAAGGACAAGGAATCCGTCTTCTCCCCAGCCGGGCGCGAACGGCATACGGCGCTGCTGGCCGAGATGAAGGCGATCAAAGCCGCGGCGCCTCCCGAACCACCCTTCGCTTGCGGCCTCGCCGAAGGCAACATCATCGATCAGCCCGTCTTCCACCGCGGCAACGTCGATGCCAAGGGCGACATCGTGCCCAAACGCTTCCCCATCATCCTCGCCGGAGAAAACCAGCCGCCCATCACGCAAGGTTCCGGTCGCCGCGAACTCGCCGAATGGCTCGCTTCGGAAAGCAATCCGCTGCCCCCGCGTGTCATGGTGAACCGCATCTGGCAGTGGCATTTCGGCGAAGGCCTTGTGCGCACTCCGTCGAACTTCGGCATCACTGGCGAACGCCCCACTCATCCCGAACTGCTCGACTGGCTCGCCACCGAATTCATCCGCCAGGGCTGGTCGATCAAGAAGATGCACCGGCTCATCATGAACTCCGCCGCCTACCGCATGTCGAGCATCACCGATCCCCTCAAGCAGGAGAAGGACGCCGACAACCGCCTGCTCTCGCGCTTCTCCATGCGCCGCCTCACCGTCGAAGAGATGCGCGACTCTCTCCTCGCCATTGACGGCTCGCTCGATGAAGCCATGGGCGGCAACATGCTCTCCGGCCAGGGCACCGACAAGGAGTTCAGCGACGAACGCAAAAGCCTCAATCCCGATCAGAGCAAGCGCCGCATGATCTACCTTCCCCTGCGCCGCTCCAACCTCCCCAGCATGCTCAACCTCTTCGACTTCGGCGATGCCACCACCCACACCGAGAACCGCTCCCAAACCAACGTCGCCCCGCAGGCCCTCTTCATGATGAACAGCCAGTTTGTCACCGAGCGCACCGCGAACCTCGTCAAGCGTCTGCAAGCCGAGCCCACCGACAAAGCCCGCGTCGAACGGGCCTGGCTGATGGTGGTAGGACGGCCGCCGCAAAGCCAGGATGTGGATGACGCTCTCACCTACGTCAGCCGCTTCCCCGGAACCGGTGCCCAGGCAAAAGCGTGGACCAGCTACTACCGCGCGCTCATCGCCTCCAACGATTTCCTCTACGTCCATTAACGGTGAATGATCATGAAAGCTGAAGTTTCCCGTCGGTATCTGTTGCGCCGCGCCGCCTGCGGATTCGGTGCGTTCGGCCTGGCCGGCATGCTCGGACAGATGGAGGCCGCCACCAACCCCCTGGCCCCCAAGCAGCCCCATTTCAAACCACGGGCCAAGCGCGTGATCTTCCTCTTCATGCACGGCGGACCATCGCACTTGGACACCTTCGACCCCAAGCCCCGCCTCGAGCGCGATCACGGCAAGCCCCTGCCCTTCAAGCGCCCTCTCACCTTCGCCGAAGGCAGCACCGGCGGCCTGCTCAAGTCGCCCTGGAAGTTCAAGCAATACGGGCAGAGCGGCATCCCGATCAGCGAACTGTTCCCCCACCTCTCCCGCCATGCCGACGAGTTGTGCATCCTCCGCTCCATGGTGGGCGATTCGGTGGCTCACGGCGGCGCGATCCTCCAACTGCACACAGGCTCGAACACGTTCACCCGGCCCAGCATGGGCTCTTGGGTGGTCTACGGCTTAGGCACCGAGAATCAGAACCTCCCGGCCTTCATCACGCTCAAGCCCGGCCTGTCTCACGGCGGCGCCAAGAACTGGAGTTCCGGATTCCTCCCCGCCGCCTACCAGGGAACTGCCGTTGGCCACGGCGGCCTCAACGTCGAAGACCTCGCCGAGCCCATCGAGCACCTCAAGTGCAAGGACCTCACTCCGGAGCAGCAGCGCTACGAACTCGACATGCTCCAGAAGATGAACCGCGCCGGAGCAATGAAGTATCAGCAAGACGAACAGCTCGAGGCGCGCATCCAGGCCTTCGAGCTTGCGTTCCGCATGCAAACCGAAGCGCCCGAAGCCTTCGACCTCAACCAGGAATCCGAAGCGACCAAGAAGATGTACGGCCTGGACGACAACGAAACCCGCGACTTCGGCTGGCAGTGCCTCATGGCCCGCCGCCTCGCCCAGCGCAACGTCCGCTTCATCCAGATCAACCACGAATACCGCGCCGGTAACGAGGTCGGCTGGGACGCGCACAGCGAGTTGATCCGTCTACACACGCGCACTTCCTACCAGGTCGACAAGCCCATCGCCGCGCTCCTCACCGACTTGAAGGCCCATGGTCTGCTCGAAGACACTCTGGTCATCTGGGGAGGCGAGTTTGGACGCACCCCCATCGCCCAGTCCGGCGACGGCCGCGACCACAGCCCCTACGGCTACTCCATGTGGATGGCCGGAGCGGGCGTCAAGAAGGGCTTCATCTACGGAGCCACCGACGAGTTTGGTTACTACGCCGTCGAAGACCGCATGCACATCCACGACCTCCATGCGACCATGCTTCACATTCTCGGGATGGACCACCTGAAGCTGACATACCTCTACGGTGGCCGTGGCTTCCGCCTCACCGACGTCGCGGGTAACGTCGCCACCAAGATCCTCAGCTAACACCGGAGGAGGATAAGTGGGACGGCTCTAATTACGTTCTAAGATCATCCCTTCCCGTTCCAGGCGGGCGAGGGTATCGCGGAAGGCGGGGGAACCGTCGTCGTCCCAGTATTCGGTGGAAATGGGAGCGGCATAGCTGACGGGGATGAGGCGGCGGAGGTCAGGCCGATTCATGAAGAGGGAGTCTTTGGGGTCGTGGAGGTTGAGCATGCGGGCGCCGTTTTTGAACTGAGACTTGATGATCCAACGGGATTGGGCCGGCAGGCGAAGATTGGCGGCGCGCTGGAGAGCCTCGCGGTCGAGCGTGAGGCCGAGACCGGGGGATTCGGGGACTCGGACGAAGCCATTGACGGGCTCGAGGCGCTCCTTGACGACATCGGTTTTCCAGCGTTCGGACGTGCTGACGAAGTGGAAGTCGGCGGTGGGGAAGGCGGCTTGCATGTGGGTGACCATGGCGCGGGTGATGGCGCCGCCGACGTTCTGGAGCATGAAGGGGATGTTGGCCGCGTCGAAGAGACCGGCGCGGTGGATGGCCGTGCCGATGGGGGCGTGACCGAGCATGTAGGCGTCGGCGGCGCGGAGCAGGACTTCCTGGCGCGCGCCGAGCGGGGTGTGGTGGTAGACGATGGGGAGACGGCAGCGCTTGCGGAGTTCGGCGTGACCGGGCACGTCGTCTTCGCGGAGGGGATCTTCGAAGCATCCCATGATGCGGTAGTTACTGAGGCGGTCGAGTAAGTCGACCATGTGATCGGTGGAGCCGCCCATGGTGAAGTCGAGGTGGATCTTGAAACCTTCGGGGGCGACGGCCTGCATGGCGTCCATCTGGTCGAAGATGTTCTCGAAGGGGGAGACGTGGAATTTCATCCAGGTGTAGCCACGCCTGGAATACTCCTGGACGGCTTGGGCCATGCGGCGGGGATGGGTGGAAACGGTCCAACTGGAGACGGGCACCCAGGCGCGGCGCCTTTGCCCGAACAGCTTGTAGGCGGGAACACCGGCGGCCTTACCCATGAGGTCGTACATGGCGGTGCCGAGGGCAAGAGAGGTTTCGTCACCGACCCAATCGAAGGGGTTGGTGCCGATGTACTTCTTGACGATATCGGGCGATTCGCGGGAATCGCCTTCGCCGAGGCCGATCAGACCGTTGTCGGTGTGGGCGATGTAGATATGACGATCGGTGGGGCCGTAGTAGTGATTGAGTTGGTAGGCGATCCAGTCCTCATACTCGACACCGATCTTGTGGACTTCGATGTTGGTGACCTTGAGCTTGATGGAAGCGAAGGCGCGCGCGACCGCGGCGGCGCCGGTCAGGGCGTTGAGGAATGTGCGGCGGATCACAGCTCCTAACGATACAACTAAACGTTAGCGGGGGCGATAGAACAACAGGGCAGCGCTGGGGCGAGTGGCAAGGCGCACGGGGAGGCCCTCGTTCATCAGGGCGGCGCCGGTAGCGATGGACTCACCGGGTTGATCGGCGTCGGTGACGGCATAGGTGACGGAAGGGTTGAGGCCGCGAAGGCGGAAGCGGGCCTGTTCAAAGGGGCTCTCTGGACGGC
>JAEUQD010000786.1 GCA_016789925.1 Bryobacterales bacterium
CCGGTACCGGCGTCTTCGATGTCGTGCTGCGCCGCTGGTCTAAGCCATTCCTCAACGAATTGCGGCTGGATCCGAGCTGGCTACCCCAGGTGTTCGAGTCCACCGAGGTGACCGGGCAGGTGTCGGCGAGGGCCGCCGAGATCACGGGACTGGCCGAAGGAACACCCGTCGTGGGTGGCGGTGGCGACCAGGCGGCCAGCGCGGTCGGCAACGGAATCGTGAAGGCGGGCGTGGCTTCCTGTACGCTGGGTACCTCCGGTGTTGTCTTTGCGCAGTTGGACCGCGCCCTTTACGACGCACGCGGCCGTGTTCACACCTTCTGCCACGCCGTACCCGGCAAATGGCATGTGATGGGGGTCACGCAAGGGGCCGGCCTCAGTCTCCAGTGGTTCCGGAATCAGCTTGCACCCGAGGCCAGCTACGACGACTTGATGGTCGAAGCGGCAAAGTCGCCAGTGGGTTCGAATGGATTGTACTGGATGCCCTACCTGATGGGCGAACGCTCGCCGCATCTGGATGCCGGTGCGCGCGGCGGATGGATTGGCTTCACCGCCAAGCATGTTCGCGCGGATATGGTGCGCGCACTCGTCGAAGGAGTCTCCTTCAGCCAGAGAGACTGTTTGCAGGTGATCGAGGACCTGGGCGTTGAGGTGAACACCGTTCGGCTGTCCGGTGGAGGAGCCAGGAGCGCGTTTTGGCGGCGAATTCTGGCGGATGTCTTCCGGCGGCGGACGGCGACGCTCGCCAATCAGGAAGGGTCCGCCTACGGGGCGGCGCTACTGAGCTTGGTCGGAACGGGTGTCTTCGCCTCTGTACCGGAAGTCTGCGAGCAGGCGATTCAGGAGACCGCGGTTTTGACGCCGGACGCGCACGATTCCGCTATCTATCAGCGGCACTACGAAGTTTTCACGCAACTCTATCCCGTACTAAAACCACTCTACGGCGTGATGGCGGAGTGAGCTGGCAAGAAAAGATGGGCGTCGCGCGAGAAGCGTCGCGACGCCCGGAGGGAAATCTACTGAACCCGTTTCAACGTCAGGGGCCCGCCGGGGCCTTTGCCGCCCCCCTTACCACCGCGGCCGCCGCCGCCCGGCCCACCCTGGCGGGTGAGTGTCATTTCATCGCCGGAAACCGTTCCTTCCCAGTTAGATGTGAATTCTCCACGGGGGGTGGACAGTTTCGTCGTGAAGCTGATCTTGTTCCCGTCGACCTTCCCGTCTTGAATCTCCACTTCCCCACGAGGTCCAGCGGACATTTTGCCGGTCAGCGTGTTGCCCTCGGATTTCAGCTCGAGCGTGGTCGTCATCGTCCGCTCTTCGCCGTCGGGTGTCTGGAATTTGCGCTCGCCGGACCATTTGCCGTCGACGCCGGCCGCCAGAAGGGCGCCCAGCGACAGGCTCAGAAACAGAGTTGCCAATCGAAACATAGGTGTGGTGTGCTCCTGTAGCGTGGTAACCCCACTGCGAACATAAAGTCGCGAATGGATGTCCAGCCTTATTTCTGCGATGTCAGCCTGCCCGTCCCAATGGACCAGGCTTTCACCTACGCCCTGCCGCTGTCGCTCCATCACCGTGCCCAACCAGGGTGCCGCGTTGTAGTTCCTTTTGGCGCGCGGAAACTCACCGGAGTCATTCTCACGGTGGAAGCCGGGCGGCCGCCCGTTCCGGCAAAGGATATACTGCGTCTCCTGGACGAAGAGCCGGTGCTCGATCCGGAACTCATGTCGCTCGGCCGGTGGATCGCCAATTATTACTGTGCCCCACTGGGTGAGGTGCTGCGGTCGATGACACCCCTCGGCGGAGAGACACGAAAAACCAGGAACTACGGTTTGACGTCCGCCGGGCGCGACGCGGCGCGCCAGTTGCTGTTGGGTACGCCGGGCGAGGAACCCGCCGTGCAGATTCTCCGCCTGTTGGAAGCGCGGCCCCTGTCGGCTGGATATCTCCTCAAGAAAGTACCGAAGTCCGAAAATGTCATCAGGAACCTGATCCGCCGGGGCTTCCTCGAAGTGGAGGAAGACCTGGCGGATCGGGACCCGCTGCGGTCTCCGGCTTCCCGGCTCCAGGTCGAGTTCGGCCGCCGGGCGGAAGAGAAACTACCCAAGGCGGAGCGTGAACTGTTGTCCTACCTCGAACTGCACCCGGGTGCGCATAACTTGGGCGAGTTGGAACCGCTCCTTCGGAACGCCTCCCCGGCCGCGAGGGCTCTGGCGCGGCGCGGGCTGGTGAGCCTGAAGCTCGAAACGCCCTCCGTGCTGAGCGCGCCGGCGCGCCCTCCCCACGCTTTGAACAAGCAACAGCAGGAGGCTTTCGCGGCGATGGCGGCCGGGCTGGCCCGCGGCCAGTTCGAAACCTTCCTCCTCCACGGCGTCACCGGTTCAGGCAAGACGGAAGTCTACCTCCGCTTGATCGAGGAGACCTTGCGGCTGGGGCGTTGCGCTCTCCTTCTGGTGCCCGAGATCGGATTGACCCCGGCCGTGGCCGGACAGTTCTTCCACCGTTTCGGCGACCAGGTGGCCATCCTGCACTCCGCGTTCTCGAATCTGGAACGCGCCGAGCAGTGGCGCCGCATTCGTAAGGGCGAAGCGGGTGTCGTTGTGGGGACACGGTCGGGCGTATTCGCACCCGTGCAGAGGCTGGGCCTGATTGTCGTGGACGAAGAGCATGACCACAGCTACAAGCAGGAGGAAACGCCGCGTTACAACGGGCGCGACGTAGCTGTTGTCCGTGCGCGCGCGGCGAACGCCGTCGTCGTACTTGGTTCGGCCACGCCCAGTCTCGAAAGCCGGTTCAACGCCGAGAAGGGCAAGTACACCTTGCTCGAAATGCCCGAGCGCATTGAACAGCGGCCGATGCCGCAGGTGGACATCGTGGATATGCGGCAGGAATTTCTGGAGACGCGGAAACACGGCACTTTTTCCCGGGCGCTCACCGCGGCCGTGAAAGACCGCCTCGAACGCGGCGAACAGGCGATGCTGTTGCTCAACCGGCGCGGCTTCTCGAGTTATGTCAGTTGCCGTGCCTGCGGCGAGAGCATCCATTGCGCGAACTGCGCCGTAACACTTACCTATCACCGCCGCGACAAACGCCTCCTCTGCCACTACTGCGGTTATGCCGAGAAAGTGCCCGACGTCTGCCCGAAGTGCGAAAGCGAGCACATCTTCTTCCTCGGTACGGGCTCGGAGAAGTTAGAAGACGAATTACAGCGCGACTTCGCCGGATCGCGCGTGGCCCGCATGGATCGTGACACCGTTGGCGGACGCCGGGACTACGAAGAGATCCTGCACGGGTTTCGCGAGAAGCGCTACGACCTGTTGGTGGGCACCCAGATGATCGCGAAAGGGCACGACATTCCCAACGTGACGCTGGTCGGCCTCGTGAATGCCGACATCGGCCTGGGCATGCCTGACTTCCGCGCCGCCGAGCGCACCTTTCAATTGCTGACCCAGGCGGCCGGACGGGCCGGTCGAGGCGAAATTCCGGGTCAGGTGATCTTGCAGACCATCAATCCGGACCATTACGCCGTCCGTTTCGCGGCCGCGCAGGACTACTCGCGCTTCTACCAAAAGGAATTGGAGTTCCGCCGGCTGATGCGCTATCCACCCTATGCGGCGCTGGCGAGCTTGGTGGTGCGGCACCCGTCGCAGGAAGACGCGCTGCGCTTGAGCGCCGAGTTAGGCTCGTTCCTCGAACCTCCGCCCGAGGGCGTGAAAGTGATGGGCCCTGCGGAAGCCCCTGTCCCCCGTCTGAAACAGGAGTTCCGTTATCAAATGCTCTTGAAGTCGCTGAGCCGGAAGGCGCTTAACGAAACCCTCCAACGCATCCGGCAAATGGCGCTCGAAAGACGCTGGCCGGCCACCTCGCTGGTAATCGACGTCGACCCGCTTTCGCTCTCATAGCCGGTGCAGCGCGCGGTATTTCCGCAACAGCTCATAGAGCACGACGCCACCCGCCGTAGCCACGTTCAGCGAATGCTTTTTGCCCAGCATCGGGATGCGAACAAACGTATCAGCCAGGTTCAGCAGGTCAGGGTTCACGCCTTCCACCTCGTGCCCGAACAGAACACACACCGGGAAGCGCGGCACCCAATCGAACAAATCGACTGCGCGGCTGCTGGTTTCCACCGCGGCAATTTCATAACCGGCCTGCTGCAGGTTCCTCACCGCTTCCGGCAACTCCCAGGTGTGATGCCAAGGTACGGTATCGTCGGCACCCAGCGCTGTCTTGGTGATCTCCTTCTTCGGCGGCTTGGCCGTAATGCCCCCTAACAGCAGTTTCTCCAAACCAACCGCGTCCGCGGTGCGAAAGAACGCGCCCACGTTGTACATGCTGCGGACATTGTCGAGGGCGACGCAGACGGGCAGGCTCGTCACAAGGTCATAGCCCGCCGCCGCCTGCGTGGCCAGGAAAGGAACGCGATCCATAGGAATCTTTCAGCCTAGCGGGTTGCGTAGACCGCCACACGGCCCAGGTCCCGGTAACCCAGCTTCCGATAGAGCGGCAGCCCCGCGGGAGTCGACTGGAGAATGCTGTGGTGGCACCCGCTCAGAGCGCTAGCGGATTGCAGGGCGGTACGTGTGATGGACTCGCCGTAGCCGCGGCGCTGCTGGTCGGCCAACGTGGCTACACTGTAGATGCCAACCACGCCCGCGGCCGTTTCCGTCGCCGCCGTCGCCACCGCGCGCCCGTCGACGTATCCGACCCACGCCTGAAATCCGCCAGACCAGAAGCCCTCTTCGCTATACACCTGCTCGGCCACGGTCGCCGGCATTCCGAAGAC
>JAEUQD010001036.1 GCA_016789925.1 Bryobacterales bacterium
ATCGGGCAGATCCGCTTCGATTCCCCGCGCAGCCGCGGCGTTCTGAACGAGCTCAAGATAGACATCGATCAAGGCAACATCGGAGCGGGCGAGTTCTGGTGCATGAACATGGATTGGGTTTCGATCGAATTCGACGCCGCGCCTCCCATCGTCCTGTTCCATGGCATTAACTCCGACGCCTCCACGTGGGACAACGCCGACGCTCCGGGCGTGCTCGACGCCCTGAACAGCGCCGGCGTCTTGTGGGATCGCTATTCCACCGGGAGCAATGGCCGCTCGTTCTCAAACGCCAAGGATCTCCGCGGCAAGGTAATGGCGTTTCTGAATCCGCTCAAGAGCACGAAAGTGAACGTGATTGCCCACAGTAAGGGCGGACTGGACGCTCAGATGATGCAATGGTTGTACAAGATACCCAGGGTCGTCTCGCTCACCACGTTCTCGACTCCGCATCTGGGCACTGCCGCGGGCGACCTCGCCATTATCGCCAAGGACAGCGTCGACGATAAGGTAAACCTCGGCTGGGATCCGGACGGCTGGGTTGCTTCCTATGTCGATACCTGGACCTTCGGCCAGGGTCCGCAGCTTCCCGGTCTCCGCGACCTCACCACTTATGAAGCGACCGCCGCAATTCGCGCGGGCAGGCGCGGCAATATCAGCCCGACATTCACGATTGGCACGGACGCGGACGGAAATAAGAATCTCGCGCTCGAAGTGGCCGAATCCGCGGGAGTCTTCCCCGCCATCGCACATTACGCCGCGGTCCGCTCCTGGGTAGTAACGGCCATCGTCGCCTCGGCCCCGATCGTCCGCTACCGGACAGTTCCCGGAACCTTCTTCGGGGTCCGAACCGTATTGGACTATCGAACTACCATTGTTGGTTATCGTCCCAACGACATCGTAGTCACGATTCAGAGCGCGCATCCTCCCTACGCAACCCAGTACGGCAACGGCTCCGGCTTTAACCACTCGACGATCAAACAGGGATTCCTCATTCCAGGAATCCTGGCGAAGATACTGCCACTCCGATGACACGCAGATTACTCGTCGTTGGCGCCCTTGCCGCGAACTTAGCCGTCGGCCAGGACGCCGTCGTGCCACTCAACACGCCCGAAGTCGTCACGGCCGAGATCGCCGCCGGTTCTACCCGCGTTACCATCCCGTTTCCGGTTTCGGGATGCACCGGGCTCCGGCTGGACGCGATCGTTCCCCTCAACAGTCCCACGTTCTCCTTGGCCGACCCGGACAATCGTACCGTCTTCCCACCCGGCGACCCCAAGGTCGAGTTCATCCCCGGAACCGCCGCCCGGCCGGGATCCAATCTTCCAGGCGGAACATTCTCCTTACGGGAAGAAATCGTCAATCCGAAAAGCGGAACATGGAACGCAACGGTCGCTTTCCCGGCCGCCACGCGCCGCACATTCGCCATGTTGACGCCGATGTGCAAGAGCGACTACTCGGCCGGCATCGCGCTGCCGCGTACCGAGTTCATTCGCGGCGAGCAGGCGACCATCGGCATGATGGTGCTACGGACGGACGCCCCCGTGCGCGGATTGTCGCCCCGGATCACCATCGCACCGAGAAACGCCGTGGGAGGCACGGTAACTTTAATCGGCCTCGATGACGGATTGGATGCCGATGGCTTGGCCAATGACGGCATCTACAGCGTCGAGCATCTTTTCAACCAGGTAGGCCAGTTCCACATCGCCGGCGAATTGCAGATCAACACTCCCGAAGGACCGATCGTGAAACGCGCCCAGGCCAATGTGAGGGTGATCGAACCAACTCTCCAAGTCAGTTCCATCACCGCGGCGCCCGTAACAGGGCCGGGCGATTGCGTTACCGGACTGGATATAAGGATCGCGGCCGAAGTGCTTCGCGGCGGAGAATTTCGCGCGTCGGCGAAGCTCGAAGCCGGCAATGGCCGCTCTGTCCACGAGAGTATCTTGAATACTCTCCCAACCGGGGCCCAGACAATCACTATCCATTTTCCCGCGGAAACGCTCCGCAGCCTCGGGACTCCCGGACCCTACACGATAGGCTTCGTCGATGCCTACTCGTTGGTCGGCGAGGAGATTCAAATTGCCTTCCAGCGCGCGGCAGCGGGAACCACCCCACAACTCGACCTGGACCGGTTATGCGCGCCGCCCATCGAGATTCTCGAAGGCGCCGCCGCTACCGTCAACGTCGCCGGCGGCTACATCGGCTCGCTGACCCTCGCGTTCTCCATCCGCGTACAAACCGCCGGAAATTACGATATTTCCTTTAAGGTGGCAGGCGCCGCGGGCGAAGACATCGGCGTGTTCAGCCAGCCCCGATCCCTCGACGCTGGCTTTCCCACGCTGGTCTCCGTGACGCTGCCATCTCACCTCTTCCTCTCCGCCGACGGTCCTTATCAGGTACTTTCGATGCTGGTCCGCGGAGCCAACAACACCGCCGCCCAGTTGAGCCAGGTAGGCGAAACCGCCGCATTCTCGAAATGGCAATTCAAGCCGCGAGTCCACGGAGACCTCGATGATGACTTGGATGTCGACGCCGCCGATCGTGCCCTCCTGGCGTCTTTTGCCTCCCAGCCCGCCCTGACGCCCGGCGATCGCCGCGACATCAATCGTGACGGCCAGATCGATTCCACCGATCTCGAAGCTCTCGGGCTTCTTGCCTGCGCGGCCGGCGAGTGCCCCCCTGCGCCATGAACGCGCTCTGGCGGCGGGCGCTCCTGCTCTGGTTCTGCTGGCAGTGCGCCGCCACCGTCGTCCCGCGGTACAACTTGGCGCAGTTGACTGAGTCCTCCGAGTGGATCGTCCACGGCGCCATCCTCCGCTCCTGGACCGAAAGGAAACCCGGCCACCAATTCACGTGGATCCATCACGAATTGAAACCCGTCGAAATCTTGAAAGGCCGGACCCAGCCGCGCTTCGTCATCAGCGAGCCCGGCGGCGAACTCGGCGGCGTCCGGCAGGTGTTCAGCGGAACACCGCGTTTCCGGCCCCTCGAGGAGGTGATCGTCTTCCTCTACCGCACACCCATCGGCTATATCCGCGTGTTCGGTCTGTCGCAGGGAAAATACACGGTGCGCGGACAGCGATTGGCGGTCGATCTCCAAGGCATCACATTCGCCGGTCCCGCAACGGCGCGATCCGAAAACTGGAACGGAGCCGCCGTCAACGACTTTAAGGTCCACATCCGCCGTCTCGCGGTCAAAGGCAAATAGCAATGTTGCGCGTTCTGCTTCTTGCCTTCGTTATCGCGGCGCCTTTAGCCCCCTACGCCCGGATCATGTCGAATGGCATTCCCATCCGCCGCGCCGAGTTCTCTGGAGTCCGGTTCCTGATGAACGATCGCATCGAAGCCGGAATCCTCAATGCCGAGGGACTGCCGATGATCACCGCCGGCAGCAATCCCGAAGCGGCCTTGGCGGCCGCCCTGCGAACCTGGAGCGAGGTGCCCGGCTCGGCCGTCCGCTTTGCGCCGCTCGGACGCACACCGAACGTCAACGGAACCGACGGCATCAACGTCTTCGTCATGGCGGACACCCCGGAGATTCGCAGCGTCGTGGGGCAGGCTCTCGGCGTCACCCTCATGGCCATTTCCAGCGAGGGCCTCATCCTCGAAACCGACATCCTCTTTAACCCCAACATCGTTCGCGACGGTCGGCGCCTTCCGTTTTCCACCAACCTTGCGCCCAATACCATCGACCTCCAAACCATCGCCCTCCATGAGCTCGGCCACGCCCTCGGCGCAAACCATTCCAACCTCCTCGCCGCCACCATGTTCGAGTTCACCCCCAGCCAGACAAGATTCCAGTCGACACTGTCGCCGGATGACATCGCATTTCTCCACGATGTGTATCCAGCCGAGGGGATGGAAGCTTCGCTCGGCGCGTTGCGCGGAACGGTGCGAAGCCCCGCGGGTCCGGTTCGCGGTGCGCTTGTCACCGCCCTGGATCCGGCCACCGGCGTCGCTGTCGGAGCGCTGTCCAGCGTCCCGGACGGGAGTTGGGCGATGCCCCGCATTCCCCCAGGCCGGTATCTTGTCTATGCCGAACCGCTCGACGGGCCCGTGACGCCTGCAAGCATGCGGCTGTCCGACAGCGATGTGGATGCGGCGTTCCGGACCGCCTTCCTCGGCGGCGCGGCTTCTCCGCAGACCGTGGAAGTCTCCCCAGGAACAACCGCCATCGCGGAGATCGCCGTGGACATGGGACCACCCGATCTCGATATCCGGCTCGTCGCCCTCGGCGCATTGAGCGGAGCCGGCGATTTGCGCGATCTCCGCCCCGGAGCCCTGCAACTCACCGCAGGCACTCCGGTTGACGTGCTGATCTCCGGGACAGGCCTGCAAGGATTGACCGAGCGGGAAATCGAATTCTTCGGTGGCGGCATTCGCCTCGTTCCAGGCAGCGTGCGAACCGAAACGCGCCTTCGCCTCGATGGCGTGGCCCCCATTCGGATGAGCTTGTTCGTTCCAGTGCGCGCGGCCCGGACAATCTCTACGCTCGTTCTCCGAAGAGGCGACCTCGCGGCGGTTCATTCCGGGGGCTTTGTCGTGGAAGGCGTACCCACCCCGCCCATCTTCTCGGCCGCTGGTGTCGTCAACGCCGTAAGTCTCGCGCCGGGCGGCATTGTACCGGGCGAGATCGTCTCCATTTCAGGCCGCGACCTTGGACCCGTACCCGGAGTGGGCATCGGAACGCTCACGGCCCCTTCCGAGGCTTTGCCCGCTGCCCTCGCCGGCGTCACGGTCGAAATAGACGGAGTGCCCGCACCGCTTTTCTTCGTTTCGGAAACCGAGATTCGGGCGCTGGTTCCCTGGGCGATTGCCGGCCGGAACACCGCGACCGTCCGAGTCATCGTGAACAACTCCACGAGTGCCGCGCTGTCCTTGAAAGTGCTGGCCGCGCGCCCGGGAGTCTTCGCCATGGACGGCCACGCGGTCGCGACCAACGAGGATGGATCTCCCAACAACCCGGACAACCCGGCCCCCCGTGACTCCGAGATCGTCCTCCACGCAACCGGCCTTGGCGTGGCCGCGGGCGATCCGCCCACCCACACCGATCTGCTGGCGCTCTCCATCGACAACCGGCCAGCCCGCGTCCTCTATGCCCGCCCTCACCCCGACCTCGCCGGCGTCTCCGAAATCCGCGCCCTTATTCCCATGGGCGCAAAGCCCGGCGCCGCTCCCGTCCGGATAGCAATCGGAGGCGCCTTCAGTCAGACGGGCTTAACCGTCGCCGTGAAATGAAAGGATGTTCGCATCTCGAAACTCACCTGACGCGGCCGATATAGGATGAGAATCCCGTTCGAAGCCCGTTATTCGAAACACGCGAAGAGCTTCCAAATCGGCTTGGCGGATTCGCGCGTGCCAACCCATCTGCGGCTGTGATGCGAGCAAAGCGAATGTGTTGTGGGCAGCCTCAAGAAACCGGTGTCCCAGTTCAGGACGACGTAGCGGCGGATCACCGGTTTCCGGTCTTCTTTAACCGTTCCTCAAGCCGCCGGTGTTTCTCTTCCCAGTAGCCAGGCCCCACCTCAATCGGATCGCCGGAGCGAAGACCCTCCGACGCCAAGGCCTCCAACTCCTCCTCCGCCTCCTGGTCTTCCCGCGCAACCCGCTCCAGGTACGTTTCCACGCTGACCCCTGCCGCCGCAGCTCGCGCCCGGAGTCGCGCTTCGAGCGCGGATGAAATCAGGATCGGGGGAGAATCGGGGACAGTCCTCGATTTGGATAGGATATGGCCATGCTGCGCGCAGAGCGAGCCTATGGCGCAAAAGAGGGCAAGAAGTCGCATCGCTGAAATCGCAGAGGACCGGAGATGTCATCCTCTCGCGCCGGCCCGACTCTTGGGAGAGTTTCTTCCAACTTGTGCAGCAGGCCGGGGTTCCGGATGACTTTATGGCCGGCCGCGCCGACACGCCCCCGCAGGAACGCGACGGGTTCTAATGGCGA
>JAEUQD010000828.1 GCA_016789925.1 Bryobacterales bacterium
CGGGATTGGCGCGACAGCCTTCGGCGCGCAATCGGGTTTTGGCGCTGACTGCGCAACTGGCCCCAACGATAAGCGAACTTCTGCGGCTTGCGCCGCGGACGGTGATTTTGCCCTCCAGCGAGATGGACCGTGGCGAGTTCACTGCCGCGGAGTACCCGGACTCGGAGCGCCTGGCGGCGCTGCCGCGCCTGGACGCCGCCACCGAAACTATCCTCTCGCACCGCCTGCCGCTGGACCTGCTGCACCAGATCGCCACCGGCAACGCACTGCCGCCGCACCTGCTGCTCGAAGCTCAACTCGTCACCTTCACGCGCGCCGTCCTGCTGAAGCGCTTGGACATCGCGACGTCGCTTGTGCCCGCCCTCGCCAGCGCCTATCCCACGGCCAAGGCAGACCTCGACCGCTTCCTTCAACAACCGTCAGAACTCACCGCCGCGTACGTCTTTCTCCGGCTGCCTGGCGCGCGCCCGTATTTCGCGCGCGGCTATGGCCGTGGCCTCGCCGTCGACCAACACGACGAATGGGTGCGCAACTGGTGGTACCGGTTTGTCGACGCAGAGATGTACGGGGACCTTCCGTATCGCCGGCCCGAAGCGGTGCAGTTAATTCCGCGACTCCCGTTTCTGGCAGTGGAGCAGGAGCAGCAGGCCACGCGCGAATGGGACCAGCTCCGCAAGACCGGCGAACGCGGCCTGCACTGGCTTTCCTCGCGCATCGCCGACGACATCCGGCGCAACCCGAAACAACCGGGAGCGCGCGCCACTTTGCGCCGCCTCATCGAAGCGGACCGCCGGATCTGGTGGGCCGGCCGGCCCGATGACCGGCTTCCGCTCCCCGGCGTCGAGTACGCCCGCCGCGTTCTGAACGACCACCGCTCCCCTTGGGAGTAAACGCGCAATAGAATGGGACTGTGCCATCTGTTGCCTCACCTCAAGCCGCCATCGATCAACTGAACCAGATACGCCGCGAGATCGGAAAGGTCATCGTCGGCCAGCAGGAAGTCGTGGACGGTGTTTTGATCTGCCTCCTCGCCGGCGGCCATGTGCTGCTCGAGGGCGTCCCCGGACTCGGAAAGACCACGCTGCTTCGCACGCTTTCGCGCGTTCTTCACCTCAAATATTCCCGCATCCAGTTCACGCCAGACCTGATGCCCGCCGACATCATCGGCAGCATGATCATCGAAACCGACGACCGCGGCGGCAAGGGACTGCGGTTCCAGGCCGGTCCGATCTTCGCGCACCTCGTGCTGGCCGACGAAATCAACCGCGCCACACCCAAAACCCAGTCCGCCTTGCTGGAAGCCATGCAGGAGCGGACGGTCACCAGCGGCACCACCACACACCAGTTGGACGCGCCCTTTCTCGTGATGGCCACGCAGAACCCCATCGAAATGGAAGGCACCTACCCGCTGCCCGAGGCCCAACTCGACCGCTTCCTGATGAAGGTTCTGGTGGACTACCCTACGCGCGCCGAACTGTCGCTCATTGTCGACCGCACTATTCAAAAGGAAGAACCCGAACTGTCGATGCAGGCCGACCGCGAATCGATCCTCGAATTGCGCCGTGTGTGCCGCGAAGTGCTGGTCGCGCCGCATGTGCAGGACTACGCGATCGACCTCGTGATGGCGACGCAGCCCAACAGTCCGCAGGCGCACGAGATGTCGAAGAAATTTATCCGTTATGGCAGTTCGCCGCGCGGCGCGCAAGCTCTCGTAGAATGCGGGCGGGTCCACGCGTTGATGAACGGCCGTCTCAATTTATCCATTGACGATGTGCGCGCCGTGGCCTCGGCCGTGCTGCGGCATCGCGTGATCCTCAATTTCGACGCCCACGCCGAAGGCCAGACCGTCGACACGATTCTCGTTGAGATCCTCGCCGCTCTCACGCCCGCGAAGAAGTAGTTAAGGAGTAGCCCGTGGCCGCTGAGCCGCTGATCGATCGTCAGTTCCTCGAAAAACTGGAGCGCCTTACTATTCGTTGGCGCAAGTCCTTCCCCGGCCTCATCGGCGGGCACAACCAGTCGCGCTTTGCCGGACCCGGCCAGGAGTTCCTCGACCACCGGCACTTCCACCACGGCGACGACCTGCGCGCCGTCAACTGGCGCGCCTACCTGCGCCTCGACAAGCTGTTCCTGAAGATGTTTCAGGTGGAGCCCCGCGTACCGGTCCGCCTGCTGCTGGACGTCAGCAAATCGATGGGTACGGGTACCGGACAATCCAAGTTCGACTACGCGCGCCGTCTGACCGCGGCCATGGCCTACATCGGCCTCGTCCGTCTGGACAGCATCATCATTCACCCCTTTTCCGACACCTTGGGCGACTCACACAGTTGTTCCGGCGGACGCCACCGCTTTGGCCCGGCCGCCGATTACCTCAGTCGTCTCGAAGTCGCCGGCAATAGCGACTTCTTCCAGGTGTCGCGGCAATTCGTCAACAAGTATGTGAACCGCGGCCTTCTCGTCATCATTTCCGATTTCCTCAGCGATTCCGACATCGAACGTCCCATGCAGTACCTGGCCGAGTTCGGCCACGAGCTGTTTCTTGTTCACATTTGGGCCGACGAAGATCGCACACCACCGTGGGACGGCGAACTGGACCTCACGGATGCGGAATCCGGCGCCAACCTCCAGATCGACTTTGACGACGAAGCGCGCGCGCGCTATACAGCCGCCTTCGACGAGTTCGCCCAGCAGTTACAGCGCACCGCGTTCCGGCATGGCGGGCGATACGCCGGCGTGGCAACGTCCTCTTCATTGGAAGAGGCTATCTTCGGTACGATCAGCCGGGCGCAGGGAGTGGCGTAGTGTTTTTCTTTAACCTCGGTTTGGGCGAGTTTCTCATCCTCTTCACGGCGGCCTCGGCGCTGGTGACAGCCCTCTATCTGTTGGACCGTTCGCGGCGTCACCTTGTCGTTTCCACCCTCCGGTTCTGGACCTCCACCGAACGTCCCGTCGAATCCACGCGCCGGCGCCGCATCAAACAATGGGGTTCCCTGCTCCTGCAACTGCTGGCCATCCTGTTACTCCTGCTGGCGCTGTCGCAGTTGCGTTTGGGCAGTCCGGACCAGACATCCCTCGACCATATCCTGATCCTAGACACTTCGTCGTGGATGGCCGCCCGGGCCCGGGGCGATGAGCCCCTTCTCGAGGAGGCCAAGAAGCTGGCCGTGAATTACGTACGCGCCGTGCCGTCGTCCGACCGCGTTCTTGTGCTCTATGCCGACGCGCTCACCACGCCGGCCACTTCCTTCGACTCTGACCGCAAGAAGCTCGAGGCCGCCATCAATCGCGCCCAACCGTCCAACGCCGCGCTCGACCTCCGCCAAGCCTTCGACTTCGCGCGCCGTCTCCAGGGCCGCACCGCGCGCCGTCCCGGCGAAATCGTCTTCGCCGGAGCGGGCCGGACCGCCGACGCCGCGGCCGACCTGAACATTCCGCCCAATCTCCGCGTGCTCCCGGTGAGCGCTTCCAGCGCTAATGTCGGTCTGCGGCGCATTGGACTCCGTCGATCCGCCTCCGAATCCGACCTCTGGAATATTTACGTTTCTTTGCGCAACTACGGCGCCCGCCCGCGCAACGTCGACCTCGGCGTCCAATTCGGCGG
>JAEUQD010000898.1 GCA_016789925.1 Bryobacterales bacterium
GTGGGACAACTCTTCCGGCTGAACCTCTACCGGATTGAAGGCAAGGGAGAAGGGCGCAAGTATCTGGCGTGGCGTCCGGTGAACGCGCCGTCGTACCACACGCCCGAGGCATTCGGAAAACTGCGACTTATCAAGTAGCTGCGACTGGCATAAAGCTACAATCGAGGATATGCGGCTTGTCGGTCTTGTCGCGCTTACCGCGGCGGTAGTTGGATTTCCAGCCTGGGCACAACAGCGTCCATTCGATCTCGACGCGATGATGCGGCTGGCGCGGATTTCTGAGTACCACCTTTCCCCGGACGGCACGCAGGTGGCGTTCACCGTCCAGCGTATTGAAGTTGAGAAGAACTCCAAGCCGCGGCAGATCTGGATGGTGGGCTTGGATGGGGGAACGCCGCGACAGGTTACCTTCGATGGGAACAATTACCGGCCCAAGTGGTCCCCCGACAGCAAGCGACTCGCGTTTATCTCCACGCGGGGCGGGTCGGCCCAAGTTTGGGTGATGGGCGCCAGCGGCAGTGACGCCAGGCAGGTGACGCGGATGGCCACCGAAGCCGACGGCGTACTCTGGACCGGCGACGGCAAGAACCTGGTCTTCGTGAGCGAGGTGTTTCCGGACTGCCCGGATGAAGCCTGCAACCAGCGCCGTCTCGAAGAAGAAAAGAACGCCAAAGTGAAGGCCCGGACCTACACTTCCCTTCTCTACCGTCATTGGGACACTTGGCAAGGAGCGCGCCGAAAGCACCTGTTTGTCGTTCCCGCGGAAGGAGGCAGCGCCCGGGACCTGACGCCAGGCCCCCACGACGTTCCGCCGTTCTCGCTGGGCGGACCGGACGACTACGCCGTCTCCCCTGACGGGGCGGAAGTCTGCTTCGTGATGAACGCGGACCCATTGCTGGCATTGAGCACCAACTCCGATCTCTACGTGGTTCCGGTTGAAGGGGGTGAGATTCGCAAGGTGACGGAGAATGTGGCAGCCGACAACTCACCCGCATATTCGGCCGATGGCCGCTATATCGCTTATCGTGCGCAGAGTAAGGCAGGATTCGAGAGCGACCGGTGGCGGCTGATGCTGCTCGACCGGAGTACCGGCGTCAGCACCTCGCTGACGCAGGGCTTTGCGCGCTCGATCGGCGGCATGGTTTGGACGGCCGATTCCAAGCGTTTGTTCTTCACCGCGGAAGATCGCGGACGGCAAGCGATCCACATGATTCCGGTGGCGGGAGGCGCCACGCGTGCCGTGGTGAGCGGCAGTTCTCACGTGGATGAGCCGCAGTTGAGCCCGGACAGCAAGACGATGGTGTATCTGGAGAACAGCGGCTCGAAGCCCACCGAAATCTACAAGGCCAACAGCGCCGGAGGGCCACCGGTGCCACTCACGCGACTGAACGACGAGACGCTGGCCGAACATCATCTCTCCCCCTTGGAGGAGATTTGGGTGGAAGGGGCAGACCGCGCCCAGATCCATTCGTTCGTCGTGAAGCCGCCCGGCTTTCGAGCTTCGGAGAAGTATCCCGTGCTGTTTCTCATTCACGGTGGCCCGCAGGGGGCGTGGGGTGAAAGCTGGTCGTACCGCTGGAATCCGCAAGTGTTCGCGGCTGCGGGCTTCGTAGTGGTGATGCCGAATCCGCGGGGATCGACAGGCTATGGCCAGAAGTTTACGGAAGAGGTAAGCGGAGACTGGGGCGGCAAGGTGTACGACGACATCATGGCCGTGGTTGGACGCGTGGAGAGACTTCCGTATGTCGACCCGGAACGGATGGCAGCCGCGGGTGGATCGTTCGGGGGCTACATGGTGAACTGGATGCTCGGGCATACGAACAAGTTCAAGGCCTATGTGTCGCATGCCGGCGTCTACGACCTACGCAGCATGGGCGGCGAGACCGAAGAACTGTGGTTCACGAAATGGGAATTTGGGGGCATGCCGTGGGAGAACCCCGAAGTTTACGAACGGTGGTCACCCTCGAATTTCGTGAGGGACTTCAAGACGCCGACACTGGTCATCCACGGCGAGCAGGATTTCCGGGTGCCCTTCGGGCAGGGTCTGCAACTGTTCACGGGTCTTCAGATGCAGAAAGTGCCCTCGAAACTACTGGTATTCCCCGACGAAGGCCACTGGATTCTGAAGCCGCAGAACACCGCGCTTTGGTACAAGACGTTTCTGGATTGGGTGACGGAGTGGACCCGGAAACCGGCGCCACCTCCGCCACCGACAGCCACTCCTTAAAGGGATTCCAGGTAAATATTGCGAAACGCGACCGGCGCCCCTTCCGATTGGAGGGAAATCGCCCCCTTGCTCTCGCTGCAATTGGTCGCGTGGTTCACCAGATCCCCGTTAACCCAGACCTTGATCTCGTTGCCCTTACACCAGATCTCCATCTTGTTCCATTTGCCGAACGGCTTCTCTGAGTTGTCGGTAAGGTTCAGGTGGCGGCGATCGCGCCGGCGGTTTTCCGCATCCGGGACGTCGAGGGTCGTGCCGATGACCCAGAAGTCTCCGGCATTGCCGCTCGCCAGTTGAACCTCGACGGACTTCGGCCAGACACCGAGGGCATTGGGCGTGGTGGTGTGCACGAGGACGCCATTATTGCCGCGCGTGGTTTCCGGGGGCCACCGCCATTCCAGGGTTAGCCGGTAGTCAGAGTATTCCTTGACCGTGCGGATGTAGCCAGGCGGTTTGCCTTCGCAAAGCAGCATACCGTCCTTGACGCTCCAAACCGCGCTCATCGGGGTTGTGGTGTCCTGGGCTTTCTTCTGGGGATCCCATAGATAGTGGGTCCAGCCCTTGAGGTTGCGTCCATTAAACAGGGCAACGCGTTTCTTAGCCGGGGCCAGCGCCGCGGCGGAAAGGGCAATAAATGTCCGGCGAAGCATCGATTCCTACTTTCGACTCTGATTATATTCCACATCAGATGCGATACAATGCGGGTCCATGAACTCCCGACGTCGCTTCCTCGGCGCCATGGCCGGCGCC
>JAEUQD010000970.1 GCA_016789925.1 Bryobacterales bacterium
TTTGGGCAGAATGCCGTGACCGCCGCTCGCTTTCACGTCGATCCGCCAACGCTCGAGAATTTGGGCTTCTCCTGGTCCATCACTGGTGATGCGAATCGCAATGCCCAGGTAAAAGTGGAATACAAGAAAGCCGCGGAAACCTCGTGGCGATCGGCGCTTCCGCTGCTCCGCATCGGCGGCGAGCAGATCGGGCGCGACCGCGAGAACCTCAAGTACATTGTCCCCGAGGGTTTCGCCGGATCGATTCTCGGTTTGGCGCCGGGGACCGAATATAACGTCAGGCTGACGATGTCCGATCCCGACGGCGCAACCGGCCAGACCAGCCAGAACCTCACCCTGCGTACTCGTTCCGAACCGCAGCCTTATTCGGGCGGCCGGACCCTGCATGTCTACTCGCCGGAGCACAAAGGGTCGCGACAGGAGCCCGCTTTTACCGGCATTCTCGAGGCCTACTACGGGGCCGGGCTCGGCGATTGGAGTGTCGTGTGGGAAGGCAAGGCCAAGCCGGGCGATACCATTCTGGTTCACGCGGGCCTTTACCGCCCAGAACGCCTTAACTACGTGGACCCACTCGCGGCGCCGTTCGACGGAACCTTCAACCTGACACTGAAGGCAACCGCCGAGAAGCCGATCACCATCAAGGCGGCGGGCGACGGCGAGGTGATCTTCGATGGGGCTGGGAATCACATCCTCTTCGATGTGATCGGCACGTCGCACCACATCTTCGATGGCCTGACATTCCGCAACACCGACGTGGCCATGCTGGCCGGCAAGAAGGAACTCACTGGCGCCACAAATTTGACCGTCCGCAATTGCCGGTTCGAGAACGTCGGATTCGGCGTTTGGACGGAGTACGCCGGATCGAGGGAATTCTACATCGCCGACAACCTGTTTCTCGGCCGGGACGACCGCTTCCGCCTCCTCGGGTGGACAGGACCGAGATGGGGCGACATCGGTCCCTATTCCTCGCACTTGCTCACCAGTTACTATGCGGTCAAAGTTTACGGCCCGGGGCACGTGATCGCGCATAACGCCATTGCTTACTTTCATGACGCAATCGCCATTTCGACGTATGGAACGCCCGAGCCGGATCTGAACCGGCAGGCCGCCGCCATCGACATCTATAACAACGACATGCATATGTTCAACGACGACTTTGTCGAAACCGACGGCGGCGTGCGCAACATCCGCGTCTATCGCAACCGTGGCGTCAACGCCTTCCACGGCGGCTACAGTTCGCAGCCCATTTTCGGCGGCCCGGTTTACTTTGTCCGCAACCTGCTCTACCACGTGCAGTCCGGAGTCGCCTTCAAACTCGATGCTCGCCCCGCGGGATTGTTCATGTATCACAACACCCTCATTGGTGAACAGGCGGTCCGCAGCCCCACCGGTAACGTTCATTGGCGGAACAACCTGTTCCTCGGCCGTGATACTCCGGGCCGCGGCATTATGACTTGGGCCAATGCAACCAGCGTCCATTCCTCCGACTACAATGGCTTCCGCCCCAACCGGGGCGTCGACAATCAGTACTCATGGATGGCGCCCACGCAGCGCGGTGAGACGCTCTACTACAACAAGCCCGAGAACTGGAAGATGTTCCGGACCCTGGCTGACTTGCAGTCCGCGACGGGTCAGGAAAAGCACGGCATCGAAGTCGATTTCGACATCTTCGAAAAGATGACGGCGCCGGACCCTGCTCCCACCAAACGCTATGCCGTGTATCACGCCATGGACTTGAACTTTCGGCTCAGGGCCGGCAGTAAGGCCGTCGATGCCGGCGAGCGACTGCCGACGATCAACGACGGATTCTCCGGTGCGGCCCCTGATTTGGGTGCGCTGGAAGCGGGTCAGCCGACGCCCCATTACGGACCCCGCTGGCTCACCTGGCAGCCTTTCTACCGATAGTTAGACGAGACGGCGAAGTTGATCGAGGTACCGCGCAATGTCGGGTTCGGAGTTATAGAGGTGCACAGAGGCGCGGACCCGCCCGTCTCCGCCCCAGACCACAACCCCTGCCTCCTTCAGCGCCAGCGCTAACTCACGCGGGTGGGAGTGGGCGAACGATAGTATCCCGGAGCGAAACTCCGGATCCGAAGGCGTCAGGACTGTGAGTCCGAGATGGGCGACACCCCGCCGAAGTTCCTCCATTAGCGGGCGGAGAGATTGATCGATCTTCTCTACTCCTGTCTCCAGCAGGACATCGAGCCCCGATTTCAACGCGAAGATCGCCGGGACATTGGGCATGCCCGACAACAGGCCGGCCGCGCCCGGCTTCCAGGAGAACGTTTCGAAGCGCCGGTCATGAAAGACGTCTTCAACGGAATACCATCCAACAGCACCCGGGTTGACCGTGTCGCGGAGACTGCTACTCACATAGGTAACACCCAAGCCGTGCGTTCCCAGCAGCCACTTATAACTGCTGGCAACCATGTAGTCGACCCCATCCAGGGGAACTGGAACCCGGCCAAGGGCCTGCGTTGCGTCGACGCAAAAATATGCGCCGTGCCCGTGGGCGGCCTTGGCGACCTCGGGAAGGAAGGGAATCCGCGTCCCCGTCTTATAGCTGACAGCGCTCACCGAAACCAAACGCGTCCGGCTGTTGATATGTGATGTGAAATCGTCCAGGCTCACGACGCCATCGTTGGTGGAGATAACTCTTACCCTTACGCCAAACCGCTGAAGACGAAGCCAGGCAACCACATTAGAGGGGAACTCCAGGTCGATCAGAAGAACTTCATCTCCTTCGCGCCACGCGATCGAGTTCGCTAGCAGGTTCAGAGCGTCGGAGGCGCTGGCAAGCAAGGTAACCGAGTCGGGCGAGACCCCCATGAGGTGGGCGGCCGAGGACTCAACCGTGCGCTGCATTTCGTAAATCGGTTCGCGGCCCGGGGAACCGGACGCCTTGTGAGCGAAGTACTGTTGGAGGGCGTTGGCGGACTCAGCGGGAGGAAGACCTTCGGCGGCGGTATCGAGATAGGCGGAGAGAAGCGATTGGGGGAACCGCTTATGCATACAGTTAGTATACTACTTGGGTGCTCCCGCTCTCCTCCCAGACCGCCCTCATCACCGGAGTCGGGCGCGGACTCGGCCGCGAGATCGCCCTCGCCCTGGCTCGCAGCGGCGCCTCCTTGTGGTTGGTGTCGCGGACCAAGGGCGAATTGGAGCAGACTGCCGAACTGGCCCGGGATCTCGGCGCGCAAGTTCGGACGTGGGTCGCGGACGTCGCCAGCGAAGACGACGTCAACCGGTTGCACGAGGCTGTCGAGTGTGCGCCGGCAACCGTAAGCATTCTCGTGAATAACGCGGGAATCCACCTGCGGAAAGCGGTAACCGATATCACGCTCGCCGAGTGGAACCGGATCGTAGCGGTGAACTTGACCAGCATCTTTCTCATGAGCCGGGCCTTCGTACCAGCGATGAAGCAGGCACGCTACGGGCGAATCGTCAACCTGAGTTCCGTGACCTCGATGACGGCGGCCCCGGCACGCAGCGGCTATGCCGCCACGAAAGCAGGCATCCTGGGGCTGACAAGGTCGCTGGCTCTGGAGCTGGCGGAATGGGGTATCACCGTGAACAGCGTGAGCCCGGGGACGTTCGCGACCGAGATGAACGCGCCACTCCTCAATGACCCGCGGATCAGCCAGCAGTTCCTCAGACGCATTCCCGTGGGACGCTGGGGCCGCCCCCCGGAGATTGGCGCCGTGGTGGAGCACCTGTGCTCGCCCGAATCCGGCTTTATCACCGGGACCGACATTCTGATCGATGGTGGTTGGCGCACCGCGTAGGTGCACGCTCATCCCCACGCCGGAGGTACACTGAGGGGGCCGTGCACCCCTCTGAATCCGAACTGGAGCCTTACGAGCGCATTCAGGATGAGCGAATCCGAATGGCGGTCCGTCTGCTCGACGCAGGTGCGGAAGAAGAACTGAGGGCCTACCTGGAAGCTCGTCCCGGCTTGGTAAATCAGCGCACCGCGTTCTCGGGCGATAGTTACTTCCAAAGCCCGGCGCTTCTCTCGTTTGTCGCGGAGAATCCGGTTCGCAATGACAGGCTACCCGTCAACATCGTCGCGCTTGCGACAATCGTTCTGGAGGCCGGCGCGAAGGACGATGCGGCGGCAATAAACGAAACTCTCACACTGGTCTGCTCGGGCCGGGTGCCTCGCGAGTGCCACCAGCAAATTCCCCTCATAGACCTCCTTTGCGATCACGGCGCGGGCCCCGATCAAGCCGTGCCGGCTGCACTCGCGCATGGTGAGTTCGACGCCGTGCGCGCCTTGCTCAGGCGTGGCGCGCGGTTCGATTTCGTGGTGGCCTCCGCATTGGGGAGACTGGACGATGCCCGCCGGCTGCTCGGTAGTGCGAACGGCCAGGACCGTCATCGGGCGCTCGCGCTTGCGTCCCAGTTTGGTCACACGGACATTGTCCGGTTGCTCATCGAAGCTGGTGAGGACCTGCGGCGCTACAACCCGTCAGGCTTTCATGCTCATTCCACGCCGCTCCACCAGGCGGCCTTTGCCGGGCATCGCGATACGGTGCGACTCCTGCTGGAAGGAGG
>JAEUQD010000979.1 GCA_016789925.1 Bryobacterales bacterium
CACCACGTAGAGAGGAAGCACCTTGGCAGCGGGCGTGGTGAACGGTTCGCGGCGCAGCACCGTGAGAGATCGCGCCTGGTCGAGTTGTCCGGCCATAAGCCGGTTGCCGGCATTGCCGTGGGCCAGGGTGGCCAGCGCCACCGCAATCGCGCGGGATTCGTCGATCGGACCCAAACGGGGACTCACCACGATGCTGACGCGCGGCAGTCCGTTGTGATCCTGTTCCATGAGTTGATAGTCGGTGGGCGCGCCGCCGAAGGTTGCCGGAAGAACGTCGTCGATCAGACGAAGCAGGTCGGAGGGCAGAAAGTGGATCCCTTCCGCCGTGAGCTTTTCGTGGCTGCGAATGTGGTGCAGGTGCAGATCGTTACCCAGTTCGGAGAACAGGCAACCGCAGCCCCGCCGTTCGAGTGTGCCCGAGTCTCCGGTCTCGACGTTCAACAGAACCTTCGGGCAACTGGCGAACAGTGTCGTCAACAGCAGGACTCCGTCGCAATCTTCCTTTTGAATCACCGCCATCTTCTCGGTCAGGATATGCACGTTATCGTCGGCGGCAGGGTTGGAGCAGGCCATGCCCACCGGGCCCACTTCCGACATAGAAAAGTGGCAGGCGACGCGCGCACCGGAATCCCGGATGATCTGCGCACGCGTCGGCGACAGCGACTCGCCGCCCGTTCGGAACATTGACCCCGCGATGTCGAGGTTCAACTCGCGGGCTGCGGTGCAGACGCGCACGGCCGCGCTGACGGCGGAGTCGAGAAAGGCCGGACGGCCCGCGCCTGCCATTTCGGCCATCCACCGGGCCACTACGTCGGCTTTCTCCAGCGGCACGTGTTCCGGAGAAGGGAAGCGGTGTCCCGCCCGGCGCGCGGCCCATACGGTGTAAGCGGTAAACGCCGCATATCTAAATTCCGTTGGGTTCCACAAAGTGGGCGTTTGAGAAAACCAGCGGCTCAGACCGACGCCGATGCGCACGTCCATCAGCGGCTTTTTGATTCCCGAGTTGTTGGGCGGCACGGGCCGCCACACGGCCTGCGGGCGATTCACAAGCCCGAACGATTCCATGAAGATCCGGTGCGAGGCCGCGTCGCGCCCAATCAAACCCAAGTCGAGTAGGAGCCGCCGGCGAGCGCCCCCGGAGCCTCCCGTGCGCCCTTCGAAGTGAACGGTGAGCAACGGATTGTCGAAGTCTTCGTGGCGGGTGGGGAGTTCCAGTCCGGCCCGCCGGATGGGGCGCTTACCTTTAAACTCCTCGATGGTGACGTAGACGCCGGCCCGGCACAGCCTGCCGAGTGCACTCTCGACACCGTCCCTTGTGATCATGCCCTCGATGTCGCCCAATTCAATGCCCGCCCATTCGAGCAGGGCCCGGTAGGGGCTCCGAGGATTACCGTAGACGGCGTGGCGCAGAAGATGAAGCAGCGATGGCTCGCGGCGGCGCAACTGATCGCGAATGAGGTCCTTGGCCTGCTCTAGCGAGATCGTCTTCCGGAAGTACCCTCGCAGGCCCCGCGCGTAGCGTCCGAACATAGCCAGTTCCGCCAGCATCAGAACGTGACCTTCAGGCCTGCCTGTAGCTCACGCGCCGGATTGGCCGTTGTGATGCGGCCGGCGTCTTCCCGCAAGCCGGTGCGGCTGAAGACTTGCATTCTCTCCGCTGCCGGTAAATCGAAATTGGTTCGGTTCACCAGGTTGAACGCCTCGATCCGGATCTCCGCGCGGAAGCGGCTGTCGCGCCCCAGCGACACCTGCCGTGCGAGCATGGCGTCCGCGGCAAACAGGCCCGGACCGGTGAGCGTGTTGCGTCCAAGGTTACCGAGAAAACCGTCAACCGGTTGGGCAAAAGCCGAAACGTCAAACCAACGGGCCGGATCGCCCAACGTGAGATTACCCGAAATGCCGGGCTTGAGGTCGGGACGCTGCCCCCCGCGCCGGTCGGGCCTGATCGTCCGCGTCCGGGCGGCGTCGTAGGCGATCGTTGCTGTAAACGGTGTTCCCGATGCCGCTGTCACGATCGACGCCACGCTCCACCCTCCGAAGACGAGCCGCGCCGGCGCCCACCGCGGCGTAGGCAGCAATGCAGTGAAGTTGGCAACGAGATGATGACGCACATCGTGGTTCGATAATCCGCGATTGAAGCGGCTATTCCCGGTGATCGGAATTCCAACGGAGTTCTCTGATTCCGATTGCGAAAAACTGCTCGAATCATCGTCAATGCTTTTGGAAAAAACGTAGGAAATCCCGATTTGGCTGTTCGCGCGCCACCGCCGCTGCCAGCCCGCCTGCGCGCTGTGGTAGAAAGAGTGGCCCTCAAACAGCCGGTCGCGGATCACGCCGAAGTTCGGATTCTGCTTCACGCCGTTCGCCGCGAAAAAGAGCCTGCCGTCCGCCAGCGTCGCGGCCGGGGCCAGGTTGGCATCCTCCACCAGTTGCGACAAGTGAAGACCGTGCGAACCGGCATAGGCAAGGCGGAGACTTCCCAGGCTCCGCAGATCCTGCTGAAGGTTGAAATTCCACTGCTGGACATAAGGCTGCTCCGGATGGGGCGCCACCCGTTCGGCCCGCAAGTCTGGCGTGGGCCGGTTCACCATCGCCTGATAGCCCAGCTTGGGAAAAGCTCCCTGGGATAGATTCTGGATCGAAGCGCCCAGATACGATGGCGAGTTCCGCAGCCCCGCGATCAGCAGGAATTGCGAAAGCAATTGATCGTGATAGATGCCGTAGCCTCCGCGAATCACCGTACCGCCCGAACCAAAGACGTCCCACGCGAAACCGGCCCGCGGGGCAAAGTTCTTCAGGGAAGGATTCTGGAAAAGCGGACCCGTCGTCCGCATCGCCGGACTCAGCAGAGTGTCCAGGTTGGAAAGCTTTCCCTGCACTTCCGTCGGCACCGTGATCCACTCGTGGCGTACGCCCAACTCCAACGACAGCCGCGGGTGCACCCGCCAGCGATCCTGCAGATACCACGCCGGTATCCATTGACGGAATCCCCGCATCGTGTCCGACCCCGGCAACAGCGCGCGGAATCGGTCCGGCCGGTTTGCCAGGAATTCGGAAACCGTCGAGAAGCGGTACTCTCCGGTGTTTAGGCTTTGACTGTCGGAATTGAACCGCGTACGCTCGACCATGAACCCCGCCTTGAGCCAGTGGCGGCCGCGCGCGTAGCTGAGGTCGTCGTAAAGCTGGAATGAGGTGAACGCGGTGCGGTCGAAATCCAGTGATCCCGAGCCTCCTGGAAACAGGGTCAAGCCGATGATGTCGATCCGGCCCATCACACTCACTCCAGGGACGAAGGAATAAGTCGCATCGTCGAGGGCCGGATCGCGGGCGGTCGTGATGTTGTTCAGCATCGCCGTTCGGCTCAGCCCGAAGCGCATCGAATTAGTGAATGCGGGAGAAATCACCCGCGTTTCCTCCACTACCGCCGACTGCTGCCGCGTGGCGTTGCGGCTGTCGCCCACCGCAAAGGCCGTCAGTTCGTTCCGCCTCCCTTGGCTCACTGTGTAGCGCCCGAACAGCACCCGTCGTTCCGAGATGCTGTGATCCAGCCGGACAGTCGCGAAATCCTCGCGGCTCAATTGGTCGTTTGTGAACCGGAATAGCCCGGTATCTCCGGCAACCGCTCCATTGGCCCGCGGAAAGAGAGGAATCAGGCGCGCGATCATAGGGTCTGCGGGCCGGCCGCGCGCCGCGTCGCTCAACGTTGTGCTCGTGGCGGTGGTGCCCCGCTGCTGCCGCAACCCCTCATAGGCAGCGAAGAAGAAGGCTCGATCCGGCCGCAGCGGCCCACCGGCGTTTCCTGCAAACTGGTGCCGCCGGAACTCCGGCTGCTCGCGAGGGTCGAAGAAATTCCGCGCGTCCAGGTTGTCGTTCCGATGAAAGTATGCAGCCGACCCGTGAACATCGTTCCCGCCCGATCGTGTTGCCGCGTTTACCACTCCTCCGGCCGCACGCCCGTATTCGGCGCTGAAACCACTGGTCAGCACGGAGAACTCGCGCAGGGCGTCTACTCCCAGGTTCAACCCGTTGACGCTCCCGATGGACGAGCCGGTCTGGTCCGTCAGGCTGATTCCGTCCAGCCGGAAGTTGTTCTGCACCGGACGTGCCCCGCCGATTGAGACCTGGAGTCCATGACCCGTGTTCACCGTCCGCGTCTTCGACCGGGCGATCGTTACGCCTGGCTGCAACAGCGCCAGTTGAAGATAGTCCCGCCCGTTCAATGGTTGCTGGCGGATGATCTCGCCCTCAATCAAGTTCGACAGGCCGGAAAGCGACGCGTCCACCTGCCGGGCCGAGGCGGTCACAGTCGCCGTTTCCTGCCGCGGGGCCGGCTCCAGGACATGCTCGAGCCACGCATCCCGCTCCACGCTCAGCCGAACTCCTGTCACCTGGTGCGGCCGGAAGGACGCAAAATTAACCGTGACCGTGTACGTGCCCAATGCGAGTGCCGCCACCCGGTAGAGCCCGTCCACCCCGGATTCCGTTTGACGCATCAGCCCGGTATCGATATTACGGATGACTACCGTCGCCCCCGACAGGTTTCCTCCCGTGACATCCTTCACTGCGCCGGCCACGGAGCCCGTGCGCGCTTGAGCGCTCGCGCGGGGCGACGCGAGAAAAATGGTGCAAACGACACAAACAACAACGCGTACCAGCAGGCGCTCTCCTGTCCCTGTTATCTTAACAATCCACTTTGTTTCCGAGCCCGGACCGTGAGTACTATACCGTCTTCCACTTCAGCCGTGCCCGGACTCCCGGGATCAACAGCAGAAGGCTCACCGCCAGCAACCCCAGTCCGGCCACCTTCACGGGCATCCAGCTTGTACTCACCGGCCACCAACGGCCCAGCATCGTGAGCAGCACATAACCCGCCCCGCTCACGCCCAAGGCCAGCTTAGGCGGCGACGCCCCCGTCTCCCAGTGCAGTAACACCGCTCCTGCCGCGCTCCCCGCCATGCTGATACTCAGTGCCGCCACCGCGGCCCCCAATAAACCAAACCGTGGAATCACAACCCAGTACACGAGGGCCGCGCACACGCACATCGCCGACCCGATCACAATCGCCGGCCGGTGCCGTTCCACACCCTGCAATGCGGCCACCATCAGCGACGTCCAGACTCCCGCGAAACTCATCGGAAGCAGAATCGCAATCAGCGTTCCGGCCGCGCGGTGTTCAGGACCATAAATGAAGGCCGCGATTTCATCGGACGCGCCGCCGATCGCCGATGAGGTGAGCAATCCTCCCAGTACCAGAAGCATGGCGTCCTGCGTGGCCCGGTGCGCATCGCCGATTCTTCCCGCCCGGATCGCGTTGGTCACGGCCGACAGTAGCATCGGCCACAGCGACACCGTGAGCACGCCCCCAATCCGCATCGCGTTCTGGGCCATGGCGTACACCCCAGCCTGCGCGTCGGTCCCCCCCAGCCCCTTCAACATCAGCAGGTCCATGCTGTCGAAAATCCGGAAGGGAATCGCCGCCGCCGCCAGTGGCGCCGCCCTTTGCAGGAAGACTCCGTACCGTAACGCCGATCCTCCCCGTAGAGGAATGCCGCACCGCCACGCGTTCACTACCAGTTCCGTGAACGCAGCACCGATACTTCCCCAGATCGCGCCAGGAATGCCAAACCCAGATTTCACGAGAACGACGATCAAGACAACGCGTGCCAGCCAGCGGGCCGCTGTGGCCCCGGCCCGCCGCTGAAACCGCCCCCCGCCGATCAGGGCCGAGCGGACGCCGTGTCCACAAACAAAAAACAGCAAATCGAGCGAGAATAAGCGCAGGTTCGCCGTCAGTTCGCCGCTTCGCAGGACAAGCGCCACCAGCGGAGCGCAGGCAAACAGGACGAGGGTCGAGACGATCCCCGTGAACAGATGAAAGCGGACGATCGGTCCAGCCATCTGCCGCCAGTCATCCGATTCAGCCACCAGCTTGACGGTCGTCCGCGAATACACCGCCATGATCGACATCTGC
Source organism: Bryobacterales bacterium (assembly GCA_016789925.1). GTDB lineage: Bacteria > Acidobacteriota > Terriglobia > Bryobacterales > Bryobacteraceae > JADLDI01. The sequence continues at coordinate 5,972 of JAEUQD010000979.1, forward strand.
ACCGAAGCGATAACACTGGCGGCCAGCGCGAACTGTCCGTACCCCGCCGCGCCCAACTCGCGCGTCATCACCGCCACAGTCACCAGTCCGGCCGGCAGCGCCAACCCTTCGGCGGCCATCACCAGGAAGGAATCGCGCAGGCGCAGTTCCCCCCTGGCCTGCGGTTCATTCATTTAAGTCACGTGGACACCCCAAGCCACATCGCGATGATAGCAAGCGGATGTCGCGTTCCTTATCGCGCCGTCCGTGGAACCTCCAGCGCGAAGTCAATATCCTGCCGTCCCCAGTTCAAGACCCAGTCCGGCCGTCTCTCCACCTTGATCGGTACCCGCAGCCGGCCGACTGCGTGGCGTAAATCCGTCTCCGGGGCATTGCGGTACGGGTTGAAGGGCAGCACCGGCCAGGTCAGATGCGCGCTGGGTGGGACCTTCAACGTCCAGCCGCGATGGCGGATCCAGCCGCCGATTTCCTCCGGACCCAACTCGATCGGACTCTGATCCAGCGTGACCTTCGTCCGGGCAGTTTCCAATACCTCCCCCGCCAGGAGCACCAACTGCAAATTGATTGACGCGTCACCCATCCGGTTGGGCCCCACTTCGGTGACCTTGAATTGAAACCTCAGCCGCTCCGGCTCCGGCCGTGGAACCTGGAGGTCCACGAAGAACCTCCGGTGCGCCATACCAAGCCGGTCCACTTCATCGCTCATCCGCAGCCGGCTGCTCTGCGGCACCGTAGTCGTCCCGCCGTCCGCTGTTTCCATAATGGTCGCCAGTTCCGGCTGGTGCTTCGAGCCGGCCCCCGTAATGATCAATTTCAGCCGGTCATGGTAGATACTGACGTTCCCCTGCCGGTCGAGCGTGAACTGGCTGGTGGTGGGTGGGTCGAACAAGCCCGAGAGCGAGACAGTCCATGGTGCGGTCCGGCGAATGCCCGCCGGCACTGGCATCTGGTGGACCGCACTGGATAGCTCCTGCGGGATCGGAGCCGTAGGTCCTTCGTGATAGTAGAGCGCGTTCTGGGAGAGCCTCCCCAAGTCCCGGCCGGCCACCTTGCCCGCCGCAAAAAACTGCGAAAGGAATTCGGCGTACCGGCGTCCGTCCGGCCAGTGTGTAAACGCGAACGTTCCCCAAGGACTGACGCCCCAATACCGGTTCCGTCCATTGATCGTCTCCACCGGTTCACCGTTCGGCCACGTGAAATACTTGTGGAAGTCGGTCGACCGGCGCAGCGCTTCCAGCGCCCCGGTATCCAGACTGTGCTCGTAATACAGGGCGACGCAGTTCATGGTGATGTAGTCGTAACCCGTAGTCGGCCCGTTGTCGGTGTACTCGCCCCAATAACCACCGGGAGCCTGCTCTTCGGTGGCCAGACGGTGCATGGCCCGCGCTCCCAACTCCTCCCACCGCTTCTCTTTGAAAATCCGTCCGGCCAGGTACGTTGTCGACGCAAACAAGGCATAGTGGTTCGTGGACGTCCGGATGAAGGGACCCTGGTAGCGCGGAAAGTCGATGCGAGCCTCCGTCTGGTCCGCGAACCAGCGGACGTTCCGCTCCAACTGCTTCCTCCACCGGGCCCGGCGCTCCTCCGAGAGCTTCCCCTCCAGCAGCCGGTAAGAATCCAGCCAGAAGTGGATCTCCCACTCGTAGTCCTGCCGGTCTTGCGCATCGTCCCGCTCGCTCTGTTCGGCCGCAACATCCCCAAGCTGAAACGCCAGTTCGAGATACTTTCCGTCTCCGTAGCCCGGATTCGCCGGGTGCTGCTTCGTATACAGGACGGTGGCCGCGAGCAGGTAACTCGATGCGGCGCGCATTGCCGGCGAGGGCTTCACTGCCTTCAGTTCATTCGCCATCAGCCGGAAGTAGTCGCCCGGCAACGCGGCGCGCGCGATACCCGAGCCGCCAAGCAACACCAGAGTCAACAGAACCTGCTGGATTCTCACGATTCGTTCTCCTCCCGGAGCCATCATCTCTACTCGGAACATTATGTCCCGTTTCGAAGACCGTCACATCTGCCGGACTGTCGGATCGGCGGCCTGCTCCATGACTGCAGCCCACCGCCAATTTGAATACGTCCGGAGAATCCCATGAAGGGGACTATACTGGAGGCCGGATACGAGGCTCCTATGGTGAAAATGACGCGGCGAGGATTTCTGGCGGCCGGCACTGGAGTGGGACCGCTTGGGGCATTTCAGGCGCGGAGGGCCGCCGGTGGCAAGATCAGGATCACAGACTTGCGGTGCGCCATTCTTGGCGGGAGTCCCGTCGTGCGTGTCGTCACGGACCAGGGGATTTCGGGCTACGGGCAGGCGGAATCACGCAAGGCGTATTTGAAACCGATGGTCCTCTTCTACAAGGACTACATCCTGGGCGAGGACCCCACCGATGTCGAGCGTGTCATGCTGCGGATCAGGCGGATGGGCGCGATGAAACCGTGGGGGGCGGCCGTCAGCGCCATCGAGATTGCGCTCTGGGACATCGCGGGGCAGGCGGCGGGTGTGCCGGTGTACAAGTTATTGGGCGGCAAGATCCGCGACCGCGTGCGCGTCTACAACGGTGGCGTGCGGTTCCCGATGACCGGGCACATGCCCAAGGACTACGCCGAGACGATGGCGAAGATCAAAGAGGCCAAGGAAGGCTTCACGATCATCAAACAGGCGGTCGGGTTCCACAACGGCGCGATGATCCAGGCCATACCGGACGCCTGGTATGACGAGCCGCGGGGCGGTGCGCCCCATCCCTACAAGGGGATGCTCACCGAGCGTGGGATGGCGCACATCATTGCGTGTGTCGAGGCGATGAAGAAGGTATTGGGCGACCAAGTGGCCCTGGCGCTCGATTGTGGGCCGGGCCACACCTTGAAAGACGCGATGAAGTTCGCCAGGGCGTTGGAGCCGCTAAACATCCTGTGGCTCGAGGACCTCTTGACGGGCGACTACACGCCCTATCCGAACGCGGAGATCTACCGCGATTTGACCCTAAGCACGACGGTGCCGATCCACACGGGCGAGCAAATCTATCTGCGGCAGAACTTCAAGGACCTCATCGAGAAACAGGCCGTGGACGTCGTAGGTCCTGATCCTGAGGATGTTGGGGGCATCGCGGAGCAGAAGTGGATTGCAGAGTACGCGGACATGCACGGCATTCAGATGGCGCCGCACGGAATTTTCGATGGGCTCATCGGGTTGGCCGCCCACGTCCACATGGGGGCCGCGATGCCCCAGAACTTCATCGCCTTCGAGTACCCGCTGGGCGACCCCAACTGGTGGTATCAGATCGTCGACGGGCTGCCGGATCCGATTGTCAAGAAAGGGTTCATTGACGTGTGGGACAGGCCCGGATTGGGTGTCACATTTAACGTGGCCGCGGCCAAGGCGCGTCTGCGGGACGAGGATCGGGGCTTCTTCGATTAGCCTCTGCTGCGTTACCGGTCGCCACGGATCGAGAGAGCTTCGTCGAACGGGTTGCTCGAAGTACCCCAGACAAGACTCGTACCCCAGCACAGGCTGAACCCAGCCGGATTGCCGGTACCCCAGACAATGCCGTTGCCCAAGACGGTGTTCGAACCCTGAGCGAGAACTTGCGTACCCCAAACTACGTCTGTTCCCCAAACCAGGCTCGTTCCCCACACCAGGCTGGTGGATCCAAGGGTCGGATAGCTCGTTGTGAGCTTTACCTGTCCATTTACATAAACAACCCGCGGTGACAGCGCTCGCAGCTTCGAGGCGCTTTTGTCCTTGCTGGCCAGCGCCGCTTTCAGATCCAGGAGCCCCGCGCCCACCGTGAACAGGTCGTGGTGCACCATAAACGTTTCCTGCGTTGTCTGGTCCGTGATCGTGGCGCCGGATGTCAGACCCTTAAACGCGGTCTTCATCAGCCGGGCCTTGATCTGGTCCGGCGTCAGCGAGTCCTGCTGCAGCAGCAAGGCGGCCGCACCGGCCACAACAGGCGACGCCATGCTGGTGCCGCTCAGCAGAAACACATTGTTGATCGTCGGCCCCATGCCCATGCTGACACCAACCATATTGGTTTGGTACGACTGCACAAGGTAGGCCGCCGGAGCCATCCGGGCGTAGACGATGTTCCCCGGAGCGATAATGTCCGGCTTCACCACCTGATCCAGAATGGATGGCCCTTTCGAACTGTAGGAGGTCACTGTGTCGTCCTCCCGGCCCGTGTGCCCAACCATGCGGGTGGCGCCCACCGTGATCACGTAGGGGTCGTTGCCCGGCGATGTGATCGACGCGTATCCCTGCGTTTCCATGCTGTTGTCCCGGCCGTTGTTGCCGGCCGCCACCACTACCGTGATGCCCGCCTTCCACGCCTTCTCGACAGCCAGGCAGAGCGGATCCTTCGTGAAGCTCTCGCGGATATTCCGCCCCAGCGAGAGGTTGATCACCTTGATCGCGTACTTGGACTTCAATTGGATGGCGCGGTCTATCGCCTTGATCACCGCACTGTCCATCCCCGACCCGCGGCTGTCAAGCACCCGCAGGTTGATGATCTGAGCCTCTGGAGCCACCCCCGCGAAGTCGATGTACTGCCCCGTCAGGCACCGCCCGTCGCCCGCCGCGATCCCGGCCACGTGAGTGCCGTGACCATACACATCGCCGGTCGTCGACTCGCCGGCGACGAAGTTCTCACTGTAGACCACCCGTGACGTAGTACAACCGGAGGAGTAGCTCTTCAGGTAGTCGTCGCTCGTCACGCCGCTGTCGATGATGGCGATCCCAATGCCTTTGCCCGTCTGCGTCGGACGCTCCGGCACCGTCATGGCGGCGAACCGGTAGCCGATCGCCTCTTTCAGCATCCACGGCGGAAAGTGCAATGCCGACACCTTGCGATCTGGGGTGATGGACTTCACCCCGGGCTGCGATGCCAGGGCCTCTATGTCTCCCCGGCGCGCCCGCATCGCGCGGAAGGGCAAATGCGTGAGCCGGGCCGTCGCTGCAAACTCTTCGTCGTATTCCACAATGATGTCGGTCAGCTCGTCGGTGACAGGCGCATCCTCCATAGTCATTCGGAGTTCAGGCGAGAGTTTCTCAGGGAGGTTCCGGCGCTGATCTGCGCGGAAAGCTGGCGCGGTCAACGCCACACTGATCAGTCCAAGCAGCATCGGTCGAAGTAGTTGGTGAGCCACGGCCAGAACGTGTGCACGGCGCGTGCCACCTGACGTCTATTCGCATCTGGTTGATAATCAATGGGCTTCATGGCGACAGAAGCCGAAGCACCCGCCAATCTGTCGGTCGGCCTTGAGTTCGTTCGGACAGATTGTCCGGTTCCCCTTCGGTCCCAAGCATGGCGTCGCTGATCCGTCATTGCGGCACTCTGGCCGAAATGCCCGTTGGCGAGCACGACTTCAGTGTCTCCAGCGATCCAACTACCCCCACGGACGATTCGCCTCGATCTCTCATGCATTCAAGGCGGCGGGCAGCCGGAGCAACTCCTCCGCCGTGGAGGCATCGGGCACCGAGCATCCGGGGGTCAGGATGAACTTCGGTCCGGCTGCTTGCGCCGCGGCTGTCCACTGCCGTTTGATCTCGGCCTCATCGAGCGTACGGTAGTCGACTTCATCGATACCCGCCGCGATCACATTCGATACTTTCTGGCGCAACGCCGCGATGGGGATCTTCGATACCCGCGGCGAGTAGTTGAACACGGCCGCGGGGAAGTCCTTCACCAGTGCAAGGTAGTCGTTTTCCAGGTGCGCGTGCAGGAAGTTGAGCCGGGCGCCGGATACAGCCTGCAAAATCCGCTGGTCGAATGGCGCGCTGAATTTGCTGTAATCCTCGGGCGTGAGCGCACCGCGATTGGCGTTGGCCACCGCAAGCAGAATGCCGGCGGCGCCAAGCCCGATCGCCCGCTTGGCATGACGGATCTCCGATTCGGTGATCACGTCGAGCGCCGCCAGAAGCGCCTGCGGGTTCTCGTCCTTCAACTGGAGGACCTCCTCCTTCGAGGCGAGTTTCTCGGCGACATTCCATGGATTGAACAGCGTCTCGATGAAGTATGCGCCGCCCTTCAGTCCGTCGCGGATCAACTTGAGCGCCCGCACCTGCTGTGGGAACGGATTGGTCTCGACCTTCAGTTCATACCACTTGCCGGCGGGCTTCGGGTAGGGAAAGTCGCTCATTACCTTCACGATGTCGGTCCGGTAGGCGCGGTGAAAATCGAGCGTTGCCTTGGCGTGCGCCTCGGGCGTCTTCAGACCGAAGTGATGCCAAAAACTATACGGCGGCCTGTCCACCTCCGCGCCCTGGAGCGCCCGCTGAACGCGTTCCTTGTGCGTGAGCTTCTTGCTCGATGCGGCAAGTAGCGACGATACGGCGGTGGTCTGAAGGAAGAAGCTACGGCGGCTGATCGGAAACAGCATCTTGGATCCTCCTCAGACTTCATCTTGCGCTATCTTGGCCGAGGTGGGAAGCGGGCCTACCGCCGCCGAATCCAGTTCCTCCAAATCACTGCTTCAGATAGGCCAGCAAATCCGCCATCTGCGGCACCGTGATCTGCTTCTCCAGATCGCCCGGCATCCCCGACAGATTCGTCGCATACATGGTCTTGATATCCTTTCGTGGGATCACATCCTCTTTGCCTTCCTCCCGCCGCAGCGACACCGCCGTTGCCGTCTGTGCCCCAATTACGCCGTCGAACGTCCCACCCGTAGTCGTTTCGATCACGTACGCCTCAAAGCCCTGCGAAATCGACTTGCTGGGAATCAGAATCGCCTCCAGCAGCGCCTGTTTCGGCTGGCCCCGCATGGTCGCCAGGTCTGGCCCGACATCCGCGCCCACACCGTTTAGCTTGTGGCACTTCGCGCAGATGTTCTTGAACACCGCCTCGCC